>CALEIL010000302.1 GCA_937876435.1 uncultured Bacteroidota bacterium | reverse complement strand
TCATGATAATAAATGAACTGTCCGCAAACACTGGAATAGAGAGGATGAACCCGGTGGCCATCATGGCCAGGTGGACCGATTTTTCGCCCAAAAATTGCAACATCCGGGTGGCTATCACCATGGCACCACCAGATTTTTCAAGGATCGTACCGATGGCCACACCAAAAAATATGATCAGTCCGATTTTCCCCATGATGCTCCCAAAGCCGTCGTTCACGGAGGCGACGATTTGATCCACTTCCATTCCGGATATGAATCCATAGCCGAGAGCCGCCAGAAGCAACACAAAAAAAGGATGAATATTCCACCGGACAATTCCGATGATGATGAAGGCCAAAGCCAGAATTAATCCAATTGCATATAACATCTTTTCAGTATTTTACCATTCGGCCATACTTCCATCCGAATGTCTCCAGATGGGATTGGCCCAGTCGTGTCCGATCCGCTGCGCTTCCTTTAATTTATCTTCATTCATTTTTACTCCCAGCCCGGGCTGGTCCGGAAGTTCAATAAATCCTTCGTGCAGGTCAAAAAGCTCCGGATTGTCCATATAATCCAGAATGTCATACCCTTCGTTGTAGTGAATTCCAATGCTGCTTTCCTGGATCACAGCGTTGATCGTGGCAAAATCCAGGTGCAGACAGGAAGCCAGCGCTATCGGACCCAACGGACAATGCGGAGCCAGGGCCACATCGTACGCTTCTGCCATGGAAGCAATTCTCCGCACTTCCGAAATCCCTCCTGCATGGCTCACGTCGGGCTGGATGATATCCACCACACCCCGATGCAACAGTTGTTTGAAATCCCATCTGGAAAACATCCTCTCCCCCGTGGCGATCGGGATACTGGTGTATTGGTAAATATGATCCAGGGCTTCATTATTTTCACTGAGGACCGGTTCTTCGATAAACATTGGATCATAAGGCGTCAATTCATCGATCAATCTTTTGACCATTCCCTTGTGTACCCGGCCATGAAAATCAAGTCCCACGTCGATTTCATTTCCAAATTCTTCCCGCAACATTCGGATATTTCCGGCGACTTCCTTCACTTTTTTCAAACCGTCTATCCATTCCATTGGACCCGTTGCATTCATTTTGACCGCCTTAAATCCCAAGGACATTTTTTCCCGGGCCTGGTCCAGGACGATTTCCGGATGGTCCCCTCCTATCCAGCAATACATCCTCATTCTTTGCCGGACAGCACCCCCCAGCAATTCGTAAACCGGAACATTGAGATATTTGCCTTTGATATCCCACAATGCCTGATCGATACCAGCCATCGCGCTCATCAGAATAGGTCCTCCGCGATAAAACCCGCCCCTGTACAACAATTGCCAAATATCCTCAATATCACCCGCCGACCGACCGATGATATACCGCGACAATTCGTGAACGCAGGCTTCCACCGTAGCTGCTTTCCCCTCAATGACCGGTTCGCCCCAGCCCACGAGTCCGCCTTTTGTCTCGATTTTGAGGAACAACCAGCGGGGCGGTACTTTATAGAGCACTATATTTTCGATCCTGAGATCATCCGCCATTTTCCCCATACTGCATTAGGATTTTGAAATGGATTTTTGGGTCCCTTTCATTTTAAAAGACGGGAAGCTAATAAAAAAATCTGAATTTATTCAAAACAAAGGATTTTGGTTCCCTGATCTTCGAGCATAGTCCATCTTATATGACGGAGGAACAACGATAAGATGTCAAAAAAGAAGAAAAACTTACTAAGTATTTAGATTATCGTGCACTATAGTTTGCAATCTTCGGAGATTGAGCATCAGATGTCTGGGGTGGTGATAATTCTCAAACCGATCTACCTGGTGATGAATCTCCATTTTTCGGTCACCTCCATTGCACATTAGCCGGGCGGGATGGTCATGCAGGATGAAATGTTCCCTGACGTACGGGTATATCCTGCCAAACCAACGAATGGCCCATGCATCCTGGTCGGTGGCGATCATCAGCATCAGGCCCGTTAAAGCTTCTTCCTGAGCCCACAGAACCTTCTCCAGAAGCCAGCTATTCTCACCTACGTGGGTCAGTTCGTGTAATATTCCTCCGTACACCGGATCCCATGCCACCTCGACGTGTCTTTTGAACAACCGGGAAGCTTCCTGATACAGGGCATCATCTCCCCTTCTCAGGGCCTCTGCCATCAACATCCACAGCACTTCGATGCCATGCCCCAGATAGGCAAATTGATCCAGGGGGGAATCCGGTAGTGTCCCGTCGTGATTGAGATATTCGATCAGTAAATCAAATTCGGGATGCAAATGTTTCCCCAGAATCGCCTCTATACATCTGTCCGATATGCGATTCAGTTCCTCGGTTTCCCTGAATTCCAGGAGGTGGCCCGACAGATTGAGAAATATCATCCAATGACCCAATACCCTCGGAGCCTCCACTAGATTACCGGACTCGTAATGAGGAACGTATTCGTAGGAATCCCGGTCATACTGGACCATGCCATCCCGTAGAATTTTCACAGATTCCCTCCAGTAGTCGACCTCCCCGGTGGCAGCAGCCATGGCAGCCAGGCCTTCTGCCACAAATAAACTCCCGTAGATATCCGCCTGATGGTTTGCTATGGGGATACCCGACCTGGAATAGCCCCAGGCCCAGAACGGGTAATCTGTCGCTTTCATCGACATCAGGAAGTCCAGGCTTTTCTGAGCCTTTTCGAGAAAGAGTGGATTTTGACCAAAATGCTGATACAAGGTACCATAAACCCAGACCCCTCTGCCATCGTACCAGGTGCGTTTATCGGTACTTACGTGCCGACCGTTTCTTCCGATATGGCACATAAAACCACCGTACTGAGGATCGTACACGTGTTCCTCCATATACGGCAGGAAATCTTCAAACAGGTCTTTCTGATACAATTTCAGTAGGTCCTCCAGTGGATATCCAGCCAGGTGAGTTATCCGGTTTGTCACGAGCGTATTTTTTTCAATACCATACTTTTCCTTTTTATTCCCCGTCATTGTTCAGCGAGGAAACCAATGCTTCCACCTCAGGTTTTACGGGTTTTTTCACGATCAACCCATATCCTATGTAAATAATCAGGGAGGTGATGATCGGACCACTCAATTCCCAGCCGTAGGACACAGTAAATGCGAGCTTGAATATAGCAAACGTAGTGAGCCCCCCAAAGATGGACAACAAAGCTGCTTTGCTGTCACTGTGTTTGAATGCTGGTAAGAGACCCAGAATCATAGGAACAGAAATGGGGCCCAGAAGGGCGGAGAACCAGGTAATAATCAGACCTATTACCCCTCCGAAAGAACTGGAATTCCAGGCGATGATGAGGGTCAGCAAAATGAATATCAAAGTCGTAAACCTGGCTATCGTTAATGCTTTCCCCTGCGAATAACTTTTGATTTTCTTCATAAAGACTGGTAGGATATCCCTGGTAATCACCGCCGATATCGTATTGGCATCAGAGGAAACCATCGAAAGGGTATTGGAAAACAAGGAAGCAAGCAACAGTCCGGTCAGTCCGGATGGCAAAAATTCCATCGCCATGATCGAATAGGATTGCGTGGGATCTTCCATATCCGGAAAAAAGATCGGAGCCGCAAACATTGGAAAAAACAAAATCAAAGGCCAGATCAGGTACAACAAAGTCGAAAACAAGGAGGCTTTACGGGCTACGCTTCCCGAGGAGGATGAAATAAATCGTGTCGCGAGATTCCAGGTGCCCCCGCTATAACTGAAAAAGGCTATAACCATAAAGCCTACAGCAAAACCAAAGGAATAAGGTTCCCTGAAGACCTGGGAGTTCTCTGCTGGCAACCGGTCCCACATCGTAAAAAATCCACCCAATCCGTCTCCCAGGCGATCCAGAATGACTACGAACATGATTATCCCCGCCACAAACTGAATGATAAACGAGAATAGATCATTGACTACATCGGCCCACAACCCCCCTATGGTAATGTATATCAGGGTCACTACACCGGCTATAGCTATACCCGTGCCTACTGATATCCCGGTAAATACATTGAGCAATATTCCGATCGCCGCCCATTTGGCCCCTATATCAAAAAGCTTTACGATGACTCCACTCCATGCCATCACCTGTTGGGTGGAAAGATTGTATCGCGTAGCGAGGTATTCGGTTGGAGACTGGATTCCTGTTTTGGATCTCAATCTCGACCACCGCGGCGCTATCAGAAAGGTGGTCCCCACCATCGCGATGCTTATCCCGACCGCCCACCATATATAGATGGTCAATCCATGGGTATAAGCGATGGCCGCATAAGCGACGAATACTACCCCGCTGTAACCGGAAACGTGATGTGATATTCCAGACAACCACCAGGGCAAATTCCCCCCTGCAGTATAAAAATCTTCCGATGAACTAACCCTGAAATAAGCCCATACTCCAATACCAATCAGGACCAAAAAATACAACGCAACGACGATATAGTCAATGTTTTCCATTTGTTACTTTTAGTGTACGTTACCGAAATTACAAATAGTTTTTATTCCACCAAAATTTACCACGATTTCCTCCCAAATTAATAACTTACTTCACGATTGCTCACTTTATAATCGACCTATGGCTATGTATCTTTTTAAGCGTTGTTCGTACCATATATTCATCCCTACTATTATCCTGATCTGGCTTTCACCACCACTACCTGCTCAGGTGAGTATTTTCAATGGTCACAATCTGGAAGGATGGCAAACCGTCTCTCCCGAGTATCGCGATCTGTGGTACGTGAAAGACAGCACCATCCACTGCGGTGATGGTGTTCAAAAAATTCCGGCCAACACCTATCTATACACCTCTGATGAATACGAGAATTTTGAATTCCGCTGCCTCTTCCGAATTACCGGTGATCCGGCCACCGGGATGATCAATAGCGGAATCCAGTACCGGTCCTTTATCCAGGATGGGATGATGATTGGATATCAGGCTGATTTCGGAGACGGATATTGGGGAGGACTTTACGATGAACACCGGCGGGGGCAGTTGGTGGTCGGAAAAACCGATCAATTGGATTATTTACTAAAACCGAACGGATGGAATTCCTATACGATCCGCGTCGAGGGAAATCGACATCAATTGTTTATCAACGGAGTTCAAACCGTGGATTATATTGAAAAAGATTCGACCATTCCCACCAAAGGGGTGATCGCAGTACAAAACCACAGCGGAGGAAATTCTCACGTTGAATTTAAGTTTCTGACCATCATCGAACTGCCCTGACGACGCTACTATAAAACCGGAGATAAATGTGAGGGACCGCCGTTGTATCCGTTAACCACAAAACCGACCTGGATTGCAAAACATTTCGAATCCGTGTTAGTATGAGTGAGGTGAAACAGTAAGGTTTATGCCGCGTGTGTGATTAATATTTTGTTAAGCTGGTGATTTACTCAGTAATATGATTTACTTTAACGTAATTACCACACGATTGTGAAAAAGATCCATTTCTATGTTTTCATTGCCCAACATCCTGACTATTCTCAATTTGACCTGTGGCTGTATTGCGCTTTTCGGAATCTTTTACGAGACCTCCGTGGTGGTGATAATTGCCTTTATTTTAGCTCTGATTTTTGATTTTCTGGATGGGTTTACAGCAAGGATTCTGGGCCAGTCCAGCGAACTGGGTAAGCAATTGGATTCGTTTGCCGATTTGATCTCATTTGGTGTCTTCCCTACCTTTATATTTATCGATATTGTGGAGCGGAGTACTGACTTGATTTCCTGGCCGATCTACGGATTGATCTTTCTCCTAACCGCCGGAGCCGCGCTTCGCCTGGCAAGATTCAATATGGATGAAAGTGATTCCTCGGGATTTACAGGCTTACCCAGCCCTGCTATGGCCATCACAGCGTTTGGGATATGGATCAACCTGGACAACTCGGCTTTTCCTACCCTGGAAGTACTCGGAGATCCTTCTTTTGTTTTAATTCTTTCCCTGGCATTGACGCTGTTTATGAATCTGCCGCTGCGGTTTATCAAATTTTCACCTGGAAGGGACTTTACCCTCAATCAGGTATTGAGCATCATTCTGATCCTTATATTCATCGGGGGACTTTTCCTCAACTGGAAGATTTCGGTTTTGATTACGGCGGTATCGTACTTCATTCTCTCTCTCCTATTGCCATTGTTCACCAACACGAAACAGTCTACCAGGTCAAATTTTTAAATAAACCCTGTTTGACTGAATTTTTCTATAGTTTTTGTGGTTTTTATTTTAATCACATAAGCCAAAACAGTACCCGATATGATAACACTCTCACTTAATGACTGGTGGATAGCTCTCACTGGAATGGAGCAATTTTTCTGGGTCGTGGCTATCTTTTCTTCCGTTGTTTTTATACTGGTTTTCGTGATCAGTTTACTTGGATTTGACACAGATAGTGGCATCGACATGGACATCGATGCGGATGTAGATACGGGAACCGATGCTGACGGCGGCGATTTCCCATTTTTCAGTCTGAAAGCACTGACCGCCTTCGCGACTTTTTTCAGCTGGACTGGGGTACTATTGACTGGAGAAGGCAGATCTGTCTGGGAAATTATCCCATACTCCATTATA
Source organism: uncultured Bacteroidota bacterium (assembly GCA_937876435.1). Taxonomy (GTDB): domain Bacteria; phylum Bacteroidota; class Bacteroidia; order Chitinophagales; family Saprospiraceae; genus Membranihabitans. Next base: position 40,675 of record CALEIL010000302.1, on the reverse strand, counting down.
TCCGGCCTGATTGCCATGGCATTGGTAGTGTTTTTACTAAAGAAATTTTCAGATTTTACCGAATCGGGAACGGCGGATCTCCTCGATCTGATATTCGAAAAGGGGGACGTGTACATTCCGATCCCTCCGAAGCAATTGGGCAGCGGTAAGATCCACGTGACACTCAACAAAAGTTTGAGGGAATTATCCGCGGTCACCCAGGACGATCAACCGATTAAGACGGGTGAAAAGGTCCGGGTACTGGAAATATTGCCGGAAAATGTCCTGCTGGTCGAAAAAGCGAACAAATGACTTTTTTTAACTACACAAATACAAAACTATGAGCTTAGACACATCTTTAATTTTGGTAGCAGGGATGATCGGCCTGGTCATTCTCCTGGTATTTCTTTTCATCACCCGGTATAAGCGTTGTCCATCCGACAAAATATTGGTCATTTACGGAAAAACGGGCAGTGGATCTGCGAGGACCCTGGCCGGTGGGGCAGCCTTTGTATGGCCGGTTATTCAAGACTATGCCTATCTGGATTTGTCCCCGATTTCCATCGACGTGGATCTGAGAAATGCCCTGAGCCGGCAAAATATCCGGATCAATGTGCCCTCCCGTTTCACGGTGGCTATTTCCAATCAGGAAGGGATCATGGTCAATGCAGCGGAACGTCTCCTTGGAAAATCCAACAATGAAATCCGGGATATCTGTAAGGACATTATATTTGGACAGTTGAGGGTCGTCGTCGCTACGATGGATATCGAGGAAATCAACGCCGATCGCGACAAATTTCTATCAAACGTCGCCAATAACGTTGGCAGCGAACTGAAAAAGATCGGATTAACTCTCATCAACGTCAACGTGACGGATATAGAAGACGAATCCGGCTATATCGAAGCACTCGGTAAAGAAGCAGCAGCCCACGCCGTCAACGAAGCCAAGGTGCGGGTAGCGGAAAAAGAACGCGAGGGTTCCGTAGGTGAGGCGCTGGCGTACAAGGAACGAAGAATCAAGGTGGCCAGTTATGAGGCAGAAGCAGTTTCCGGAGAGGCGGACGCAAAACAAATATCAAGGGTCAGAATAGCAGACGCAGATGCGCTGGCCATCGAAGGAGAAAACGAGGCAAAGATCAAGGTAGCATTTTCCGATTCACTCCGACGTGAAAAAGAGGCCGAAGCGCTTAGCCGTGCGACAGCTTCAGAAAAAATCCAGACAGCTAAGGCGCTGGAGGAGTCTTACGAGGCTGAGAAGCAGGCTGAAATGGCCCGGGCCTCCAGAGAAAGAGCCCGCCAGGAAGCCGATGAAATCGTCAATGCAGAAATTGAAAAACGAAAAATTGCGATTGCAGCCGAAGCCGAGGCGGACAGAAAACGACTGATCGCCAAAGGAGAGGCCGACGCGATATATCTCAAAAAAGAAGCAGAAGCCCGAGGTATGCTCGAAATCCTGATGAAACAATCAGAAGGTTTTGAAAAAATCGTCAAAGCGACCAATGGCAATACGAAGGATGCCGTGCTTATGATCATCGCAGATAAGCTCGAGGATCTGGTTCGCATGCAGGTGGAAGCCATCAAAAATATCAAGATCGATAAAGTCACCGTATGGGAAGGAGGATCTGATTCCAATGGAACATCTTCCAAAAACTCGACGGCCAATTTTATCTCCAGTTTGTACAAATCGGTTCCCCCAATGCACGATGTGTTTGATATGGCCGGAATGAATCTGCCTCAATACCTCGGATCAAAAACGGAGGATTCGAACAATCAACATAGCGAAGTGCCACTGTACGAAACAAAGGACGATAAGCCAACCGATATTCCGGCAAATGGTGAAAATGGAAATTGAACACTTCTGAACTAAGATTCCTTCCGGGGATGAACAAAGTATATTGATAAGTGGTATTCTTCCACTCACTTTTTGTGGATCAGATCTTGAATGAATGATCGCATTCCTCTCTATTCACCCGACATAAAATAAAAGGCCTCGTTGTCGCGAGGCCCTTTTTTTATCTATATCCGGACGCAATCGTAGATGTTGAAGGAACACCTGGACAGTGGATATTATCGTATTGAATCCATGAGTAAATCCAGCTTTATTCAGGAATATCTCGTCCATCATCATCCCAGCATATAGGATTGACAATGATTCCTGGAGGACTATTTTACCTTAAAATCAAAAGTAATCGTACCGCATTGTTTGCTGACGGTACTCTCGGAAAACCGGTATTGTCTGGAAAATTTCACGGCGGTGGCAACCAAATCCGGATCACCGGTGGTACTTCCCTTCTGGGTGAAACTCGATTCAAAGACCTGACCCGCCTCGTTGACACATACGCGCACAACCACCCGTCCGGTTTTTTGAGAACTTTCTACCACTTTGGGTACGTACTGGATTCTTCGGCCTCCGAGTCCACCCCCTACAGATCCCTGACCAGTAGACAATCCTTCCAGGTTGTCCGCATTGGGATCGCCCAACGGATCTCCCTGATTTCCTTCGGTATCGGTACTGCCTTTTCCTCCACCAAATAAGTCGCCAAATTGTTTTTTGGCTTCGGCGTACTCTGCTTCTTTTTTAGCTTCTGCTTCCTTGCGTCTCTGCTCCTCCAGTCGTTCCTGTCGTTCCTTTTCGGCTTTCTGCCGGGCTTCTTCCTCTTCTTTCTTTTTCAACGCGATAGCATTGGGGTCCTCCTGAGTAATGACTTCCTCCTCCACTACCTGTTCTTCTACCACCTCGGGTTCTGCTGGCGGCGGTGGCGTTTCTTCTTCCGGTTGTGGCGGAACTTCTTCTTCTTGTTGGGTATCGGGCATATCATCCCCTCTGCCCATATCCGGCATTCCAAAGCTCACCAAAATGCCTTCCTCGCCCGGAGGGGGTACCTGGAAGGACATAAAGGGAAACAGCAATAATATCAGCAATCCTATATTGACGATAACACTGGTTCTGACTGCCTTTTTCCTGTCTTTGGGATCTGTTTCAAATTCTTTCATGATTTCTCTGTTTATCTGACGGGGTCGGTGGCAATAATGGCCTGCGCCCCCAATCGGTTGGCCAGGTCCATGACCTGCACGGTGTAATCCAACTGACTGGTTTTGTCAGCTGCGATCACCACCGTGGGCTTTTCTTCCCCACTACTTCTTATGCCAACACGCAATTCCCTCTCAATGTTCCCGAGACTCATCTCTACACCATTTAAGAAGTAGCTACCGTTGTTCTTAATCGAAATGGTATACGACTGGGGAGCGACCGTTTTGGAGGTACTGCTCGGCAGCGTGAGCCTGAGTGCATTGGGGCTAACCAGGGTAGAAGTTAACATGAAAAATATCAAAAGCAGAAATATGATATCCGTCAGGGATGCCATACTAAACTCTGCGCTGACCTTACTTCTTTTTTTGAGTGCCATATATCAGGGAGTGTTAACGGGTTCCTGCAATAAATCCATAAACTCGACAGCAGTACGTTCCATTTTATATACGACCTTTTCTACATTGGAGACCAGAAGATTGTAGGCGATGAACGCGAAAATACCCACGAAAAGACCGAACGCTGTCGTAATCAATGCCTGGTAAATACCACTCGCCAGTACATCGGGGGTGATATTCTCGGCCGTCGCCATCTGATAAAATGCCAGGATCATCCCTGTAACCGTTCCAAAAAACCCAATCATAGGACCCGCACCGGCTATGGAAGCCAGAGTACTCAGATTTTTTTCAAGTCGGAACAATTCGAGGTTCCCTACATTCTCGATCGAGGCGTTGACGTCGGTCAGGGGCTTTCCGATCCTCATCAGCCCTTTTTCGATCATATGGGCAGCCGGGGAATTATTATTCTGACACAAGGCTTTTGCGCCCATTATGTTCCCGGCCTGGACGCTGGCCCGGATATTGTTCATGAAATTGTCATCGATCCTGCCAGCCCGCTGTATCGCAGAATATCTTTCCACAAAGAGATACACCGCTACGACAAACATAGCGATCAGGATCAATACAATCACTATCCCGATCCACCCGCTTTTGACAATCAGTTGGAATAAACTCTCTCGTTCGATCGTGGTGGCCTCTTCGAGTTGCACTGCTTGTTCCTGAAGAAGAACAATAAAATTTAGTAGATTCATATGTCTTTTCTGGTTTGAAGTGAAGTCCAAAGTTACGCAATATTATATATTATCAATAATTATAATACGTATTCTTTAAAAAAAATATCAGGGGAAATTCCTACATAGAATGTGAAATATTTTGAATTTATTATCTTATGCGCTTGAAATAATCCTCCTGGCCCTTATAAATATTTCTTAATTTGATTATAAGTAGTGATTTTATAACTTTGAGTCAAAATCAAACAACACTGTATGCGACGTATAAAAAATATAACCGTATTAGGTTCAGGCATCATGGGATCAGGAATCGCCTGCCATCTGGCAAATGCCGGATTTTCGGTACTGATGCTCGATATAATACCCAATAACCTGACCGAAAATCAATTAAAAAACCCCGAAGCCAGAAATTCGCAGGCTGCCCAATCTTTGCAAAAAGCCATGAAATCAAGCCCCTCCCCACTCTATTCTCAAGAATTCGCCAAAAGAATTAACATAGGTAATTTTGAAGATGATCTGCACAAGATCGCCGATTCGGATTGGATCATCGAAGTAATCGTAGAAAGACTGGATATCAAACGGACCTTATTCGAAAAAGTGGATAACCTTCGGAAACCGGGAACCCTGGTGACTTCCAACACATCGGGCATCCCAATCCATATGATGTCTCAAGGTCGATCCGAAGATTTTAAAAAACACTTCTTCGGGACTCACTTTTTCAATCCTGCGAGATACATGCAGTTGCTTGAAATCATACCTACCGAAGACACAGACCCGGACATCATTGATTTTTTCATGGAGTTTGGTGACACCTATCTGGGAAAAGAAACCGTCCGGTGTAAGGATACTCCTGCTTTCATAGGTAATCGGATCGGGGTGACATCGATGGCTAAGGTATTTGAATTGACCGGGGAACTGGGTCTCTACCTTCACGAGGTGGATAAATTGACTGGTCCTGCCATCGGACGACCCAAAACGGGCACGTTCAGGCTCGGAGATCTGGTAGGATTGGATACCGCGGTCAAGGTCATGCAGGATCTAAGAGATCATTGCCCCGACGACGAAGAAATTCAAAAACTGCAAATTCCAGAGTTTTTGTCTCATCTGATCCGGGAAAACCATCTCGGTAATAAAACAGGGCAGGGATTCTATAAAAAAACCGCCGAGAAAGACGACAAAGGAAAGTCTGTCATCCTCGAACTAGATCTCCAAACGCTTGAATATCATAATCCACCTTCGTCCGGATTAAAAAGTTTACAGACCTCAAAACAAATAGAAGATATTCCGAGACGGCTGGCAGCTTTATGGAAAATGGAGGACAAGGGCGCGGAGCTTATCCGCAAGTCGCTGGCCTTCACGTTTCTCTATGCAGCGGCCCGGATACCCGAAATATCGGACGATATATACAGTATCGACGATGCCATGAAGGCGGGATTTGCTTGGTCCTACGGTCCGTTTGAGTACGCCGATGCCATTGGAGTGGATAATATGGTCCAGGTTGGAACGCAAATGGGGATGGAGATACCGGAATGGGTATCCGATTTCCAACGATCCGATTCCGATACATTTTACAAGCTCATCGACAACGTACCCCATTACTACGACATCGGGTCCCGGACCTATGCTCAGGTCCCGGGGAAAGGCATCAAATTGAAAATGTCTTATTTCAAATCCCAGGATCCCGTTTTCTCCAACGACGAAATCATATTACAGGATCTGGGAGATGGAGTCCTGGGTCTGGAGTTTATAAGCAAATCCAACACCATAGGAGAAGGAGTTCTGAGAGGCATTGGGAAAGCTATTGACATGGCGGAATCCGGTCACTGGCAAGGGTTGGTCATAGCCAATGATGGTAAAAATTTTACAGTAGGGGCTAATCTGATGCTCATAGGCTCGCTTGCATATCAACAAGAATTTGACCAGCTCAACGCCGCGGTCAAGTTGTTCCAGGATACCAGTATGCGAATTCGCACGAGCAGGATTCCGGTTGTTGCGGCCACCCAGGGATACGTTTTCGGTGGTGGATGCGAATTTGTGATGCATACCGACAGTTCAGTGGTTTCAGCGGAATCGTACGTCGGACTTGTCGAAGTAGGAGTTGGATTGCTGCCTGGTGGCGGTGGTTCCAAGGAGTTTGCTGTAAGAGCATCCGACGCATACAAAGGTTCCACCGTGGCGAACAACATTCTGATGGATTGGTTCAAGGTGATCGCCATGGGGGAAGTATCCACGTCTGCCCACCAGGCTGTGAAAATGGGGTATCTCAATCAGAAGGATCAAATCGTCATTCAGCACCTGGACCGGATCAGCTTAGCCAAAAAAACGGTTTTGGACCTGGCAAAAGGCTACGTCGCACCATCCGTCCGTGAAGATATAAAAGTCCTGGGCCGGTCCGGTCTGGGAACTTTGGAGCTGGGCATTAATGAACTTCGACTGGGCCGGTACGCCAGCGAGCACGACGCGCTGATAGCAGGTAAAATTGCCCATATTCTCTGTGGTGGAGATCTGAGCGAACCCCAGGAGGTCAGTGAAACTTACTTACTGGATCTTGAGAGGGAAGCCTTTCTCAGCTTGTGCACAGAGCAGAAAACACTGGAACGAATCCAGCATATGCTCGAAACCGGTAAGCCATTACGAAACTAAAGTTCGAGTCCACCAAATAAACTTTTGAATACAAAATCGAAAAATTGATATGGAAGCATATATTATAAAATGTTACAGAACAGCGGTTGGGAAAGCACCCAGAGGTTCTTTCAGGTTTACCCGTCCCGAAGACCTCGCTGTCGCACTCATCCGTCATATCATGAGTGAAGTTCCGGAGATCGATCCGGAAGAGGTGGATGATGTCCTCGTGGGCTGTGCCAATCCCATGGCCGAACAAGGTCTCCAGATCGGGAGAAGGATCAGCCTTACCGCATTGGGGGAAAAAGTACCTGGTGTAACGGTCAACAGGTATTGCGGATCAGGTCTGGAAACGATCGCCATGGCTACCGCTAAGATCCGGGCAGGGATGGGCCACATATTTTTGGCCGGAGGCGTGGAAAGTATGAGTCTGATTCCCCTGATGGGGGTCAAGCTGGCACCCCATTATGACGTGGTCAAAAATACCCCCGACCACCTGGTATCCATGGGACTCACTGCCGAGGCGGTGGCACGTAAATACGACATTTCCCGGGAGGATCAGGATGCCTTCGCCTATCGCTCACATCAAAACGCAGGTCATGCCATCGACGAAGGATACTTTCGGTCACAAATCTTGCCGATCGATGTGCAGCAGATATACGTGCAGGATAATGAAAGAAAAGAACGGACGTACACGGTCGATACCGACGAGGGGGTAAGAAGGGATACTTCTATGGAAGCCTTGTCCCGGCTGCGTCCGGTGTTCACGAGAGGAGGTAGTGTGACCGCCGGGAATTCTTCGCAGACTTCCGATGGCGCGGCGTTCACGTTGATCGTTAGTGAAGAAGTGGTCAATCGTTTCGGTCTCAAACCCCTGGCCCGACTGGTGAGTTGTGCCTCAGCAGGCGTAGATCCGTTGTATATGGGAATAGGCCCCATCGCCGCTGTCCCCAGAGCCCTGAAACAGGCCGGAATGAACCTCGATCAGATAGACCTGATCGAACTCAATGAGGCATTTGCCACCCAGAGTCTGGCCGTTACCAGGGAACTGGGTCTGGATATGGACAAACTCAATGTCAATGGAGGGGCCATAGCATTGGGTCATCCATTAGGGTGTACGGGGACCAAACTGACCACCCAGATCATCCACGAACTGGATCGCAGACAGAAAAAATACGGCCTGGTCACTGCCTGCATCGGAGGCGGTCAGGGCATAGCCGGTATCATAGAAAGATTATAATTTCATGGGCTTTCTTCCCGGCATATAATCCACTCCCATGAGCTGGCGACTCCGTATGTTTTTATGGCTATTGCACAGAAAACCTGAGCAATTGCCGATCGCTGATGTAAACCAATACCGTCAGATAGCCACTGACAACTGGAAATCAAACCGGATCTGGATCGACGGCAGGTTGGTCATGGTAGCCAAAGTCCTCGATGATGTGATTCTCAACCGGCACGGGCAACCTATCCGTGTAAGAAAGTATGTACCTGAAAATCCCAACGGCAAGGTTATGTTCTACCTTCACGGTGGTGGTTGGGTAGGCCGGAACATTGAAACCTATGATAATTTTTGCCGTCGAGTTTGCCGGAACACCCATTTTACGATTTATTCCATCGAATACCGGAAATCCCCTGAAACTCCCTTTCCGGGGGCCATAGAGGATGGTCAGGACGTCATCCGTCACCTAATCAGAGATCCGGAGGTTGATCCAGCCAATCTATATCTCTGCGGCGACAGCGCCGGAGGAAATATGGCCATTGGCATTTGTTACCTCCTGCGGAGTGAACTCACATTCAAAAAAATTTTGATCTTTTATCCTCCCCTCTCAGCCGATCTGGACTACCCTTCTTTCGACACCTACGGACGGGGTTATATCATCGAGAAAGAAATTATTGCCTGGATGAGAGATCAATACCTTCCATCACCAGAAGATGCCAGGCACTTTCTGGCTTCTCCTCTATATCATACCGATTTTAGCTTCCTTCCACCGACGCTGTTGACTACCGGTGGCAATGATCCCTTACAGGACCACGCCAGAGAATTTGCCAATAAAGCAAAGGATTCAGGAGTCAATGTCTCATTCCTTGAGTATCCTGGTTTACCCCACGGCTTTTATTTACTGCACAATCTGTCACATAAAGTCAAAACCGCCTATCGGGATGTATACCGGTTTTTGCAAGTCTGATAATTCCCAGATGGCTTCCAGGGAAACGATTACACCACCATAGGCGTGTTGAGTTTGTTCAAAGATTCATCAATTTCCGCCTGAGTCAATTCGTGATCTACGATTTTGCCCGCAAAATAATCTTCGTAGGCTTTCATATCGAAATTACCATGGCCACAGAGATTGAAGAGAATCGTCCTGGACTTGCCTTCCTCCCGGGCCTCGTTCGCCTCCCGGATGACGGTAGCTATTCCATGAGAGGCTTCCGGTGCAGGAATAATACCCTCGGTGCGGGCAAACAATACACCCGCTTCGAATACTTCTTTGTTTTTCAATGCCTGCGCTTCGATCAGTTCGTCGTGCAGCAACTGGCTCACGATGGATCCAGCACCGTGGTAGCGCAATCCACCCGCGTGAATCGGTGCCGGGATAAAATCATGTCCCAGAGTATACATGGGCAGGAGTGGCGTCATACCCACGGAATCCCCAAAATCATACCGGAATTGCCCCCGGGTTAACTTTGGACATGAAGCTGGTTCGCTGGCGATAAATCGTATATTCTGACCTTCGTCGAAGTTGAGTCTCAGGAATGGAAAAGCCAATCCTGCAAAATTGGATCCACCCCCAAACGGAGCGATCACTACATCGGGCATACCACCTGCCATTTCCATTTGTTTGATGGCTTCCTGACCAATTATGGTCTGGTGTGTCAATACATGATTGAGTACGCTTCCCAGGGCGTATTTGGTTCCCGGGTCCTTGGCTGCTTGTTCGACGGCTTCCGAGATAGCGATCCCAAGCGATCCGGGTGAATTGGGATCAGCTGCCAGTATACTTCTCCCGGCTTCTGTTTCCATAGAAGGAGAAGGAAATACCTGAGCACCCCAGGTATTCATCATCGTTTTACGGTAGGGTTTATGGTCAAAAGAAATCCGGACCATGTACACCTCGCACTGGATATCAAAAAGCTGGCAGGCAAAACTCAGGGCACTCCCCCACTGTCCTGCTCCCGTTTCCGTGGTGATTCGTTTCACACCGGCTTTCATATTGTAATAGGCCTGAGGTACGGCGGTATTGGGTTTATGGGATCCGGAAGGACTCGTTCCTTCGTATTTGTAAAATATCTTAGCCGGAGTATCCAAAGCTTTCTCCAGACCGTAAGCCCTGTAAAGCGGTGTGGGACGCCAAATGGAATATACATCCCGCACTTCTTCCGGAATGGGGATCCACTTTTCCTGACTTACTTCCTGTTTGATCAGATCCAACGGAAACAGTGGCTCCAGCATTTCGGGACCGATCGGTTCGCCGGTACCAGGATGCAAAGGTGGTCGTGGTTTTTCTTTCATATCTGCGACCACATTGTACCAATGCGTTGGAATTTCGTTTTCGCTCAGGATAAATTTCCGGTTTGTCATGTTATTTGGAGGTTTTGGTGAAGTTTAAAAATAATCGGAGCGAATATAAAAAAAATGGCGATCACAAAAGAATTGTTTTCGCCATTGAATGGATAGGTAAATTAGTTTTTCCTGAGTGCTGGTATGACGGTCGCTGGATTTACAGAACGGCTCCATACCTGACACCGAAGCGATCGGCTACAAACCAAATGCTTCGTATACTTTCACATTGGGACGGGCGGGATATATCCCTTCCAGCAATACCCCCGAATCTTTTTTAGAACTGATGATTTTCTCCAGTTCCGCGACCGATGATACCGGTTGATCATTGACCTTGGTGATAATAAAGCCTTCCTGGATATTGGTACTGTTCATCAGTAAGCCACGGACCAGTTTGGTCACTTTGACCCCATATTCCAGATTGAGGTCGTCTTTCTCCTTTTGGGTCAGATTTTCAAAAGATGCGCCCAACTTTTTCTCGATGCCCGAAGGATTCAAGGCAGCCAGGTCGGGACGGGTATTATCAAGGCTTTTCAAAGTCACCTCCTTTTTGATGGTTTTTCCACCTCTGTCTATCGTCAGTTCAATCGTCTGTCCAGGTCTTTTACTCGCAATTTTTTCAGTCAATATAGAAGACCTGTCTATTCTTTGGCCGTCCAACTCGGTGATCACGTCTGCGACTTGAAGACCTGCCTCAGCAGCCGATGAATTTTCAAATACAGTATCGACAAAAACTCCATGATTTATCTTCAGATCGTTTTCTTCGATCAGATCGGGTCGCAGGTCTGCGATTCTCACACCCAAAACAGCCCTTCGTACTTCCCCGTATTCGAGCAAGTCTTCGACTACTTTATTGACCAGATTGGAAGGAATCGCAAAACCATATCCGGCATAATAACCTGTGGGACTGGCGATAGCCGAGTTGATACCGATCAGATCTCCGTTGAGGTTGACCAGGGCCCCTCCACTATTTCCTTTGTTGATAGCGGCATCGGTCTGGATAAAGCTTTCAATGGCATACGGATTCTCAGTTCGGTCAAATATATTGATGTTACGCCCTACAGCACTGACGATCCCTGCGGTAACCGTACTGCCAAATGACAATGGATTGCCGATGGCCAGCACCCACTCTCCGATCTCCACGTTGTCTGAATTCACCATTTCGACAAAAGGAAGTCCAGCTTTATCAATTTTGAGAAGTGCCAGGTCTGAAGTGGGATCTGTACCGATCACTTCTGCGTCATAAGTCGATTGATCGTTCATCACTACTTCCACTTTGGAAGCATTCTCTACTACGTGGTTATTGGTGACGATATATCCATTGCCATTGATGATGACTCCGGAACCTTTTCCTCTCGCCACCGGAGGAGCCTGTCTTCCCCGGGGATTCCGTTGGGGAGCCTGATTGGGAAACATTTCTCTGAAAAAATCATCGTTGAAAAATTCCTGAAATGGATCTCGAACCTCCCGCTGACGTCCCTGTGCTCCTGGTCGGCCACTGATCTCCACGTTGATTTGAACCACAGCAGGAGCTACTTTTTTGGCGGTACTTGTAAAGTCCAGTGGTACCGGGTTGCCATTTTCATCCATGGTATACAGGACGTTGTTCACCGGAGCGTCCAATACTTCCTGAAAATGGACCTGGGGCATGTCGTCTTTTATAAAATAATTGTAGCCACCGATGGTTACCACTGTGACCAGTAGAGCCACTAAGGCCGAAATTAATATGTTTTTTCGCATCACGATATGTTTTAGAATGTTGAAAAAAAATTCGTTCATTTTCTCCTCCAACCGTAAAAGAGCTGGGATCAAGGTATCACACTTCACCTCTTAAACGATCTCAAGTTATTAAATTAATGAAATATCGGCTTCGGAGTTTGTTAATGATAATTTAAATTCGGTTTTCTTCGACCAACTGAAATAATATCCCTATCAAATGGGGACTTATCCGTTCCAGTTAAGGAGCTATTCTGTATCTGTCAAAGCTTCCATCCTCCGTTTTTTCATAGACGAAGCGATCATGGAAGCGGTTTTCCTGTCCGTTCCAAAATTCAAAATAATCGGCCTTCACTTCAAATCCGCCCCAGTGATCGGGACGACGAATGGATTCTGTATCCCCGACCAATGATCTGTTTTCCAGTAACTCTTCCAGGGTAATCCTTTGGCTTTGCGGTGAAACCACTGCGCTGATCTGGCTCCCCGTAGGCCTGGAACTGAAATATAAATCTGAAATTTCGCTTGGCACCCTCTTCACGGAACCTTCGATTCGAATCTGTCTGTCCAATATAGCCCAATAAAAAAGGATGGCTACCTGAGGGTTAGCTTGGATCTGTTGCCCTTTCCGACTGAGGTAGTTGGTGTAGAAAATAAATCCATCGTTGGTCACTCCTTTCAATAACACCGTCCGCAACGAAGGCCGGCCCTGAACATCGGCCGTAGCCAGCGACATAGCGTTGGATTCTTCGCCATAGTATTTGTAGGCTTCATCAAACCATTTACCAAATTCTCTCATAGGATTTTCATCCATATCGAGTAACCTCATAGGTTTTTGAACGTATTCACGTCGTATTTTCGCAAAATCCATCGATCAAATATTTTATTGCTCTACTGTCCTCTTTCGGGATTGGAACCACAGTTTCATCCTGTATGCCAGCCAGTACATAGCCGGTACCACGATCAGGGTCAAAAAAGTGGAAAAAACCAATCCGTAAATCACTGTCCATGCTAACGGTCCCCAGATTACGGTATTATCACCGCCAATATAAATATTTGGTTCCAAATCTGATATCAAAGTGAAAAAGTCTATGTTGAGACCAATTGCCAGAGGTATCAAACCCAGGATCGTCGTAATCGCTGTCAATAAAACCGGACGTAGCCGCGTGGTCCCTCCTTCTATCACCATTTCCTTGACCTGTGATATTTCCAGGTCCCACATGGAATCCTTACCCAATTCCTCTACTTTTCTTTTGACCAGCAGATCGGTATAATCAACCAGTATGATAGCATTGTTCACCACGATTCCAGCGAGAGAAATAATACCGACCCCTGTAAAAATCACTGAAATATCCCGACCCGTGAGGGCATATCCCAAAAATACGCCAATAGTACTAAAGAGAACCGATAGAATGATAATGAACGGGGATACGATAGAATTGAACTGACTCACCAAAATGAGAAAAATTAAAAATATGGAGAGTGTAAAGGCTGATTGAAGAAAAGCCATGTCCTCGGCCTGTTGTTGTTGTTCTCCGGTAAATTCATAGTTCACACCGTCCGGAAAATCAAAATCAAGTAAAGATTGCCGGATCGCAGACACGACTTCATTGGCATTGTATCCCGCCAGAACATTGGAGTACACCGTGATGACCCGTTCCAGATCTTTCCGTTTTATCGCGCTGTAAGTCGAGGAGTATTCTATCTCTGCCACGGACGAAATAGGGACCTGGGTTAGTAAACCCGAGGCCGGATCCCTGAATGTAATCCGCTGATTGAGGATAGAACTTATCTGATTCCTGTACGTACTATCGAGGCGTAGCTGGATGGGATATTCTTCCTCCCCTACTTTATATTTGGAAACCTCTTTGCCATAAATACTCGTTCTGATCGCAGACGCAATCATGCCGGTGGAGAGTTCAAACCGGCGGGCTGACTCTCTGTCAATATGAACCAGTAGTTCGGGCTTTCCAATCTGTACATCGGTTTTCAGTTCCTCGATCCCCCCTATATTCTGATCGTTGATATAGTTGATCACCCTTTCAGACAATAATGCCAGTTCATCCATATCCTCACTTTGCAACTCGATATTGATCGGTTTACCAGCCGGAGGACCGGAGGCATTTTGATCTACCACGATCTGCACTCCGGGGAGATGATCCAACTGAGATCGTATATCATTCATGATCACGGCCGTACTGACACCACCTCGTTCTTCGGTAGGAACAAAAGTGACCGTTATTCTGGCTTTGTGAGGAGACGTACCGGGTTCAGGCGGGGAATTGGGATCGGAAGTATTTTCACCAATCTGGGTCAGAACCGATTCTACGATATCCATATGAGGATCCAGCACCTGATTTATCTGACCTTCGATCGCACGAACCGCCCGGTCCGTGGATTGAATATCTCTCCCCAGGGGTAATTCCACAAAAACATTGATATAAAGAGGATCCGCGCTGGGAAAGAAAATCACTTTTGGCATATTGAGCGTCAATGCCATGATGGAAAAAATCAATAATCCGAAGGTGCCGGCCAGCACCCAGGCAGGCATTCGCCGGTATAAAGCTCTTTTTATAAAATTGTGATAACCTCTTTCCAGGGCGGGCATCACGCGTTCCTGAAAATAAAATGAACCAGGTCGCAAAAGGAAGAAATTCAATAATGTGATCAGCGCCGCAATGGCCAGTAAATTACGCGCCCATGTGACAGACATAAAATGCATCAAAACGGCAACCACCACGCAACCAAGAGCGAAAAACAAGGTACTTCTTCGGTTTTTCATCCTGCGACGTGAATCTTCGGCACGCCTATCCATCTTCATAAATCGTGAAGTAAACACCGGATTTATAACCAAAGCAACGAGGAGGGATGAAAACAGGACGAGAATCAGCGTAATGGGAAGATATTTCATAAATTCCCCGAATAGTCCCGGCCAAAAGGCGATCGGTACGAACGCTGCGATCGTAGTGGCGGTACTTGCGATGATAGGAACTGCTACCTCCCCTGCTCCGTATTTAGCCGCTTCTATGGGACTGTATCCACGCTGCAAATATCGGAACACATTTTCCACGACGACTATCCCATTGTCCACCAACATACCCAGCGCCAGAATCAAAGAAAACAGGACGACCATATTCAGCGTCACGTCGGTCAGGTAAAGCCACAAAACCCCGGTCAGCATCGACAGGGGGATGGCAATTCCCACAAAGCTGGCGTTTCGGAGCCCCATAAAAAATAGCAAAACGAGAATCACCAGAATCATACCGGAGATAATTGAATTCTCCAGATTGCTTATAAGCAGTTTGGTATAATGCGATTGATCGTTGAAAATACTGACTTTCAGCGAAGCAGGAAAGACGTCGTTTTCAGCTTTTTTGAGGATTTCTTTTACGTTGTCCGCTGCTTCGATCAGATTTTCTCCTTTCCGCTTGATCACATCTACTGATACGACCGGCAGCCCATCTGATCGGGCGATGCTCGTTCTCTCTTTATATCCATAGGTCACCTGAGCTATATCTTTTAGATAAATCGGTCTCTGAGATTCACTTTTCACGATCACGTTGCGGATCTGATCCATATTTTCAAACTGTCCAATGATCCGGACGGCCCGCAAATAACCTTCAGAGCGGATTTCCCCCCCGGACATCGAAAGATTTTCTCCCGCTATGGCATTCTCAATATCACCGAAGGAAATTTTCAATGATTCCATTTTCGACAGATCTACGTCGATCTTGACTTCCCGCTCCAGTGCTCCCTTGATAGAAGCCTCAGAAACCTGGGTAAGATTTTCAAATTCATCCTCGAGATACTCAGCGTATTCCTTTAACTGATCTATGCTAAATTCTCCGGATAGATTCACAGACATAATGGGAATTTCTGACAGATTGATCTCGACTACCTGGGGGTCCGTTTCCAGATCAGTGGGCAATTCGCTTTTGGCTACATCGACGGCATCCTTGACCTTTCTCACCGCCTCATCCATTTCAATATCCGCATCAAATTCCACGGTGACCATGGAAAAATCCTGAATCGATACCGAGGTCAGACTTTCAAGTCCAATGATCGTGTTGATCTCCTTTTCCAGAGGTCGGGTAATCAGGTTTTCAATATCCGCAGCGGAATTGCCAAAATAAGGGGTATTGACAAAAACCGTGGGGAAAGAAACCTCCGGGAACTGTTCCTTGGGCATGGAATTGTACGACTGCAAACCAAATAGAAAAATCATTATGGTCAACAAAAATACCGTCGTGGCATTGTCAATCGATAAGCTGGTCAATCCAAATTCCCGAAGCTTCCCGATAATTTTTTCGTTGAGATTACTCATTCATCTGCTCGTTTGATGGTGCTGTGAGTACGGATAGGTCGATAATTTCCAGTGGGCTCCCCTCGTTTACAGTCCGGCCACCGACCAGGATCACTTCATCGCCTGGGACCAGACCGCTGGTGATCACAGCACTGTTGTCATTGGTATTACCCTTAGTGATATAGGTTTTTTTGGCTACGGGTTTTCCTTCACTCCGATCGACTATCATCAAATACTCCTTCCCGTTGATTTCCTGCTGAATGATATTGATCGGCACGGTGACCACATTTTCTATCGTGTTGATATTGACCTGAACTTCTACCAGCATATTGGGCTTCAGATTCCTGGCCACCCGCCCTACCTTAACTTCGATCCTGAAGGTTCTGTTGGCCTTATCGATCGTATTTCCGATGTATGAAATCTTTCCTTTCGTTTCTGTATCCAATGAAGGAAACCGGACGGTCACGACATCTCCCAACCTGACTTTACCCAGATAATTTTCGGCTAAATCAGCGGTAGCGATATATTGTCTGACATCGAGGATGACGGCAATCGGGGCTCCTGCCGAAACCAGTTCTCCTTCGAGGATATTGACCTCATCGACTACTCCGGACAACGGGGCGTACACCTTGCCCTTGGATTGTTGAAACTCTAGGGTGGCCATAGATTTTTCCAGTCGTTCCTTTTCATTTTTGGCTTGTAAATATTGAATTTCCGAACCTATATTCTGATCCCAGAGTCGTTTTTGTCGCTGAAATACCTCTTCAGCCAGTTGATAACTCGTTTCCAGTTCCGCCATTTGCCTGTTGAGCTGTTCAAGATCCAAAACAGCGACCAGATCACCTTTCTCGACGTAGTCCCCTTCGTCAATGTTAAGCTCAATCAGCCTCCCGGTCGTTTCCGCATTTACGCTTATGGTTTCATCGGCTTCCAGCAACCCCTGCGCTGTGATGTATTGATTGAAAATGGTATCAGCCACCGTCATAGCTGTGACACGTTGGGTTTGCCGCGTACTTATGGACGGATCCAACGATGCCATCCTTTTGGTAATGGTATCGATTTCACTCTGCAACTTATCCGCTTCCGATTGCTTTTGTGCCAATAGTTGTTTAAGCGACGCCAGATCCATTTGTTCGATCGTCGGAGTTCCCCCCGGACTGGCTTCCTGGTTCTGGCACCCGGCCACCAGGATGATGCCCGCCACGGTTACAGTATATAGAAATGATTTGATTTTCATATTTTACCTAATGCTTTTTCCAGATTGGATTTTGATACCATAAAATCATACAGTGCATTGATGTACCGGGACTGTGCCTGGTAAAAGGTGGATTCCGCCTGATACATTTCTACGCTGGAGCCCACTCCCTCCCTGAATTTGATTTGTGCTACTTCAAAGATCGATTCTGCCAGATCCAGATTCTCTTCGCTGTCCTGGACTTTATTGAGATTGGTCAGAAAATTTTTTCTGGCATTCTCTACCTCCAGCTTAAAAGCTCTTTTGGTGGATTCAATATCGAGTATATGCTGACTAAGCCGCACTTCAGCCCGATTTATTTTCATCGCCCGGTCTCTCCCATCAAAAATCGGCACCTGGAGACTAGCTCCCACCACAGAAGAAGGAAACCATTTACCGTCAGCCAGCTTATTGGCCTGCAACACCTGATTGTAATTTGCAAAAATCGATAACGTGGGAATGTAACCAAATTTCAACTGCTTGATATCCATCTCCCGCAATTCCTGTGTAATAAGCAGGGGTTGATATTCAGGCCTGTTCATAAAATTATATTCTTCCGACACCAGCAACACGGCAGATTCCCGGTCGATAATATCATCCAATGATTCGACCACTTCGATGGAATCTTCCATAGGAAATCCCATTTGCAACTTCAGGATGTTCCGGGTTGAGAAAATCAGATTCCCCACATTATCGAGTTCCATCTGCAAATTGGAAAGTGAGTATTCCAATCTGTCCACATCGAGTTTCTCCAAAAATCCGCTTTCGTACATTTCTCTGGTCTCATGGAGCGTTTTATTTAGATTTTCTACATTCTTGCGTAGTATTTCTTCGTTTCGTTTGGCGATCAGGACGGCCAGATAAGCCTTGTATACCTGATCTCTGACGTCCCTTTCGGTCACGCCGATTTGAGAACGGGCTAGCTCACGGGCCAGTCGTGAAGCTTGAATGCCCACAAAAACACTTCCATCAAACACCGTCGCATTGAAATTGAGACCGGCCGTCAGTGCATTTTTTACCCCAAACTGGACTTCGAGATCTTGCTCAGGATTAGGTGGAATCCCCTGGGAAGGGTCCCCTTCATAGAAAGATCCCTTTGGCAGGATTTGGGTAGGCAACTGGATGAACCGCTGGTAATCCACATTACCTGAAAGGGTAGGAATCGCCCGCGCGAGGATTTCCTTGATCTGGTATTCAGCATCCTCCATGTCAAGCTGGGATTTCTGGACCGAAATATGATGCGTCTCTGCATAAGAGAGGGCTTCTTCCAACGTAAAGGGAGTCTGTGAGACAGAACTGGACAAAGTGGAAAGGACCAAAAAAAGGTAAATTCCAGGAAATTTCATTCGATGAGTATTTTGGGCACTAAATGTAGCAAATTAAGACCAGATCTGATCACTCTGGATAGTGAATATATAGTAATGTGGCGCATTTCATTTTCATTGTATATCGATTACTTGATTTCATAAATCTATCACTTTGAGAAACTAATGATCAGGGAATTTATTTTGACACTCACTATATTTCTACAAAGCCCCTTAAAACATAGATTAATGAACGAATTGGGAGGATTTTAACATATTGAAGACAATCGGATATTTATTTCCAATACAAAAAACCTTTTTCAGGATGCCGTAATTATCCACCTCCAAACCATTCCAGCACGTACGGCCCAAAAATAAACACCCCTATAAAGACCGCAATGATCACACACCACAAAACACCCGAGGCAGCCAGATCTTTGATCACCTTGATGCGGGGATCGAGCTGGGGTTGGATAAAATCCGATATTTTTTCCATGACCGTGTTCCATATTTCAGCCTGCACTACCAGTCCGATCGCGAATATCAGCGCCAGCCATTCTCCGGGAGTTACAGCGAACAACACGGCCAGCAGGATGACGCCTATCGATGCCATGAGATGAATAAATGCGTGGGTCTCGGTCCTGAAAAAGTAAATCAGACCTGACCAGGCTATCCTGATGCTACTCTTGCGCTGGCGTAGAAATTTCCTCATTGTTGCTGATCTGATACTCTCCCCGAATACCAATTTTCTTATTGGAACCGTTTTCGATTTTTTTGAACTGGATACAATCCAGGAAATTATTGTAATAAATGTGATCCACCGGTGCATCAAACAAAGATTTCTGGTTGTTGGACAGGGAAGGGAAAAATGATTTCCGGCTATCATTGAGATCAGCTTCGTATCTGAATCTGACCAGGTCATTGTCCCAGGATACATAGTTTAACGTACCCATATAGATCACCGGTTCTCCAGCCTGAGAAATAAAATCACCCAACTGAGAAAATACCAGCTTACTGTCTTCTTTATATTTGGTCGTAATCGGTGGAAGATTGTAATGCGAGATAAGTTGGACTATTCTTCCATCTCTGATCTGGAAGCGCAATCTCACCACGGGTATGTTGTATATCAGAAAAGTATCCTTGGTCAGAACCGGAAAGGAGGTAAAAATCGCCTGACCGTAATCGTCCATCCTGAGATATTCGGTATAATCCGAATAAACCGTGTCAAAATGGCTGATAATCTGATCCTGAAATTGTGGAGTAAATTCCTGAAAAACCAGAATATCCGGCTTCAATTCTTCTATTTTCTGAAGGTCCTCTTCCAGATTGTCCTGCAAGGACGACAAATTGAAATGAGATATCGTGAAACCGGAATTTTTGTTGACCAAAACCTGGGGAGCCGCCAGGGATATATTGGAGGCATTTTTCAGATGAAGACAGAGCAACGCGCAACTTGACAAACACACCAATGCCAGTCGCTTGGATCTGAGCATCAGAAATCCAACACCCAGGACAAGCCATATGACCAGGATCAGGGCGGTCTGATTGGACAATTGCCTCAATATCCTGTAATCGGGTTGAAAAACACATATCAATGTGATCACAATGATCAATATGGCCATCGGTATATGCAGCCGGCGAAGTTGGAACCATTTTTCTAAGGTGGACCAAATGACCCCTATTTGTTTGATAAGACGCATGTTCTTTTAATAATTTTTCTGTGACCAAACAGATCGTAAAAGTAAATCCAGAATAAATATAACCCTTCCGGCAAAAGGCGTCCGTTTGACGTCCTGCCCTCCCAGGTGAATATTTCTCCCCCCTGCAGGGGTACTGCATTTGCCAGAGTCTGAATTTTTCTCCCGTTTAAGTCAAAAATTTCAATAGTCATGCTTCCGTTGAGGCTTTCCGATCCGACCGCGATTTCCAAAACTTTCGGTTCCCGGTCTGATATTGAATATACCGTGGAAGTTGAAAATTCAACTTGAAATCCCCGCGATAAATCCCATTTTGGCAAAAATCCCGGGCTTCGATATCCAAATTGTACGAAACCAGACCTCCAATTATTGCCTTGCGTACCCAGGATATTGCGTTCCAATGCTACACCAGAAGTATTATCGAAAAGCTGATTATGGGCAGAAGCATCGTAACTTATACGGTCAATAACCTGATAATCCGGGTTTTCTGTACTCAATGTTAATTCAGCTCCGGAATTATTCAGCACGAATAAATCCATTTCATACACCAATCCAGGAGGTGTTTCTTCAAAACAATCCAACATTGAGCTGCGATGCGTCGTAAATACACGGCTTTCCAATGCAGACCAGATTCCCGGTTCGGGTATATCCACCGGCGTTGCCGTATTCTTTTGAAGCTTTAGTCCGTCCCACCAGGTGTTCATATCCCCCATATTAGTGATTTCCAGGTATTCGGGACAGCCCGGGGGAGGCTCATACATAAGTTCGGTGATGAGCAAACCGTCCTTTTCACCTATCCCCGGAGGAAATCCCACAAAGGTAGTATCCCATTCATACCCACGAAGGGAACATGCTGAAAATTCGCCGTGGACCCTCAGCAAGAGAGAATCGCCCGGGGAAATCCCGGTCACGAAATTGAGATCGAATTCTCCCCATATATTTTTGTCTATCAATTCATAAGTATAATTTGATTCCAATAAATCATATGGGTCTGTATGTTCCAGATTAAGAAAAGGGAATTTAAGAATACCCGTCTGATCAGACTTCCAGTAAAAAGTTAAGATAGGATCGTCCAGGGTACTGAACCAACCGTTGTCATACCCGGGGCTGCCGTTTGGAGTCTGAGATGGTTTCCAGTTGTCCGTCCTGCACGGCTTGGTAATATCGACCATTTCCATGCTACTGCTCCCCCGATCGTGTTCCTTAGTTGAAAACCGGGCTCCATGAAGCAATCTGTTATAATAATACAATAGAATGGAGAGGTTTTCATTTTGTTCCGGTTCCGGAAAATCAACCCGGATTACATTCACATCCGGATCCACAGGAAGGGACGTCTCCGTGTCAACCACCAGCAGATGCCTTCCGGATTCCACTCTCACCGCAGGAATCACTACATCCATTTCCCCAATCCCCAATCGCAATCCGGAGAGACATCGGGCGTTGGGAATCATATTAAAGAGCTCGATGAAATTTCTTTGCACATCATCGTCGTATCGATATTCACTGACAAACAATTCTCCTGGACCCACGACGGATTGATCCTGGGACAGATCTGGAATCTGGTAGAGATGGTGGAGCGTAAAATGTGAGGATCTCGTTTTGGTATATTGGCATCGAATCGTGATATATCGGATCGAAAATTCGGATCGTATATCTTTCCCCAGATCGATCACCCCGATCTCCCCATTCCTTCCGTTTTGGATTAAAAATCCCGTTTCATCGAGGGAAATGATCCAGGATGCCCAACTGGCACCTTCGCCGTACTCCCCTGGCCAGAATTCCTGTTGGGATTCCAGGTGGTTTCCCACAAAATAGGAGGTCTGCAATCCATCCTGCTGACCCGATTCTCCAATATCGAGCACGACCAATGACGAATCCGCTGAATGATCGCTACCCAAGCCAAACTCCACCCGTAGACTATTGGATGAAGATGGGGGAAAATCCAAAGAAAATGAAAATACCATGGCAGAGGCAGGAGATGGAAGCCGACGCGTGAGGATGGAGGTTCCGGCCACTGAATCCTGCAGTTTCCAGCCGTACTGAGAGGGGTCAAAGAGATCGACATTCCCTGACCAGGACCCGTGACTATCCAAAAAATCAGTCCATTCGCAATCCTGTGAATGACCGTATATTCCGTAAAGAATAGCACCGATCAAAAAATAATATTTGGTCATAAAAATAAGCTATATCTGAGAATATCGTATCTTTGACGGCTATAATTTAATACAAAAATAATTGGAATTGAAATGAAATTAGCAATTGTAGGGATAACAGGTCTGGTCGGACAGGAAATCTGCCGGGTAATCGAGGAATTTGATGTCGCTTTTGACGAACTCTTACCCGTTGCATCTGAAAAATCCATCGGCAAAACCGTTACATTGAAGGGTCGGGAATACCCCGTTATCGGACTGGAGGAAGCGGTGAGTTTGAAACCGGACGTAGCTATATTTTCTGCCGGAGGAGGAACATCGCTTGAATGGGCACCCCGTTTTGCGGAGGTGGGCACATTTGTCGTGGACAATTCCTCAGCCTGGAGAATGGATCCACAGAAAAAACTGATCGTACCGGAAATCAATGCGGATGAACTGACCCCTGATGATCGCATCATCGCCAATCCCAATTGCTCCACCATACAAATGGTATTGGCCATTTCACAGTTGCACAAACGATATAAGGTCAAAAGACTGGTCATCTCTACGTACCAATCCATCACCGGCACCGGTGCCAAAGCTGTTCTGCAATACGAAGCTGAAAAAGAGGGCAAGACAGCGGAAAACCCACCTTATCCGCATCCTATTTTTGACAATTGTCTTCCCCATTGCGACGTTTTCCTGGAAAATGACTACACCAGGGAGGAAATGAAACTGGTCCACGAAACGAAGAAGATTCTGGACGACGATTCCATCAGAATCACAGCTACCGCCATTCGGGTTCCGGTCCACGGCGGGCATTCAGAATCCATCAATGTGGAATTTGAAAAACCTTTTGAAATCGAGGACATCGTGGCGACGTTACAAGATACAGAAGGGGTCATCGTGGTAGATAATCCAGAGAAAGGGGAATATCCCATGCCGCTGTATGCAAAAGGTCGAAACGAGGTATTTGTCGGCAGGATCCGTCGCGATGATTCGATCGAAAACGGATTGAACTTATGGGTCGTTGCGGACAATTTACGAAAAGGAGCCGCCACCAATGCGGTGCAAATCGTACAGCATTTGGTAAAAAATGTTATGGCAGCAGTTTAATTTTTTGTAAATTTCTCCCTCGTACAGCAGTGATTGGAATTCGCTGGCAGAAATTTTTAGAATTTGCGTCCAGGAACATACCTGTTTAACGGTAATCGGGTGGCGTCTGCACAGAAAGTATTCTTTTAATACAACGGAATGAGTTATGAAGGACAGATTAGTATTTTGGGGAAAGAAAAATGACGATCAGAAGGTATTAATTACCATTGATCTCAATGAAGATGAAGGCACTTATGACGTCCAGATTATAAAGGCCGGCGAGGTAACCGAGGATTTTGATAATCTCGTCCGGAACGAATGGAGAAACAATTCAGGAGACATCATCTTCCCGGATATTGAATCCAGTTTCACCAAGGAACTAAGTCTCACTCACGACCTTCTGCCAATGGAATATTCGGTTGAACGGGATGATCTATTGAAGATGGCCCAGGCGGAATGGAATTTTTTCGTCCTTTCCAAAAGACTGAAAAATACCTACAACGCCGAACTGGAAGAATACGAAGAGCAACTCCAATCCCAAACCGAATACAATCAGGATTTATGGAATAAAATGAAGGTTTTTTGGTCTCGGGTCCAAAAACAGATCAATGAAAGAAATCTGGCGAGAAGACACGGCAATGACCTGAAAAAAAGAACCAATGCGGTTTTTGCCTCTCTGAAGGCTCTTCGGACCAGATCAGAAAATGTATTTGCGGAAGAATCTACCAGGCATAAGGCCAAATTCATCACTCAACTGGATACGATCGAATCCCGGATGAAGGACGGAAAGGCGCTCCGCAATCTCTTTGACGAACTCAAAAAAATTCAGAAGGATTTCAAAAATTATCGCTTTACCCGGACCGATCATACCGAAATCTGGGAAAAGCTGGACGGTCTTTTCAAAGACATCAAAGCTAAAAAGTACGGGAAAGCTGGCTCTGGAAATGATCCTTTGGTCAAAACCACCAACCGGGTCGATGGACTCACAGCCGCCATCAACCGGATGAAGAAATCGATAAGCCGCGACCAGAAAGAACTCAAATTTCAAAAGAATAAAATAGAACAGGCCGACGGCCAGTTGGAGGCCCAGATCAGACAGGCGAAATTGTCGATGCTGGAGGAACGAATCCATGCCAAGGAACAGAAACTGGAGGACATGTTCAAAACCGAAAAGCAATTGACCAGCCGCTTGAATTCACTCCAGGAAAAAGCCAAGAAGGAAGAAGCGGAAAAAGAGGTCAGGGATAGGATCGCCAGGGAGATCCAGGAGCAGCACGAAAAACTGGATCACGACCCCAAAATACTGGCTGCGGCTGCCAAAATAACTGGAAAGACCGATGCGCAAGAAAATCATGATTTTCCGTCAGAGATAGCCTCTATTGTTCGGGCTGCCGTCATCTCCAGCCAACCGGAAGATAAGTCTGAAGAAGAATAAATGGATGCTCCTCAGCCAGAAATCATTATCGGTCGAAAACCGGTGATGGATGCTCTTCAGCTACAATCCCCGATTGCCAGCATCTGGATCGATAGAAGCCTACGGGGACCGGAGGAAATAAAAATCCGTCAATTGGCCAAAGATCAATCCATCCCCCTGAAGAGAATCAGCAAGGAAGTCCTCAACAAAAAAACCAGAGCCAATCACCAGGGCGTGATTGCCTATACCTCACCCATCCATTTTGCGGATCCGGAAGATGTGATCGGTTTTGTATACGCCCAGGGCGAGACTCCCCTATTGTTGTACCTGGATCGGATACAAGACGTGGGAAATCTGGGTTCCATTGTCAGAACAGCGGAGGTCATGGGGGTTCATGCGATCGTGATACCAGCCCAAAAAATGGCTCCTATCAATGATCAGGTAGTCAAAATTTCTACCGGAGCTGTTTATCATATACCGATTTGCAGGGTCAATAATGTGCGTGAGACACTCGAGTTGTTCCACAACCTGGGCATCAAAATTCTGGCTTCCTCCTTAACCACCGGTCAACAGATCAGTGAAGTGGATCTGACGGGCCCCATCTGTCTGGTCGTAGGATCTGAAGATACCGGCATTTCATCCGAAATCGAAGAAATAGCCGAGGAACTATTTATCATCCCACAATTTGGCCAGACCGAATCTCTCAATGCTGCAGTGGCCACCGGTATGATGGTGTACGAAGTGCAGAGACAGCGAAATGCCTGAAATTGCTGGAAAGCAAGCAGCATAAGAGGTGGCAATCATTAAAAACTGACCCGTGTACCGGATTTGGCTGCTTCATAAATTCCCTCGATGTAGATCATATCCTGGAGGCCCTGCTCGCCTGAACCAATCACTGGAGTGTCGTTCCGTATGTTCATGGCAAACGCATCCATTTGGGCTGCTTGCTGGTTGTGATTTGGGATGTTCATTGATTCCCCATTCACTTCCCCTTTCAACCCCCCATACGAAAAGGCCGGTTCGATTCTATACCACCCCTTTTCGGTAGAAATATGGATGTAATTGCTTCGGGCTACATAACTGGATCCACAGTTGGAAACGATTCCGTCCGGAAACTCCATTTGCCAGAAAATGCTTTCTTCCATACCGGGCAACTTATCGGGAATGGTCTTAAACGACTGGGCAGTCACAGCGACTGGTTCCCTACCGGAGCCATATAGAGTCGCTTCCAGACTGTAAATCCCAATATCCATCAAAGGCCCACCACCGGATAACTCAGAATCCGTAAATCTCCAGTTGGTTCCGTTCACTCCATAAAATGAAAAATTGGAATCCATGACCTTGACCTTTCCAAAAGTCTCATTTTTGGCATACTCCATAATCTGCCTGTGATGAGCCTGATACCTCAGCCGGTACCCGATCTGCAATTTCTTGTTGGCTTTTTGGCAGGCGTCGATCATTTTGCGACAACGATCCGAGGATATTTCCATAGGTTTCTCGCAGATGACGTGTTTACCGGCTTCTGCTGCCCGGATGGTAAACGGCATATGAAGCGAATTGGGTGTAACGACGTATACGATATCGATCGCATCGTTGTCCGCGATGGAATCGAAATTTTCATAATTGTATACATTCTCGTCCGGAATATTATACTTTTGTTGCCATTCCGGTATTTTGGACGGTGAACCGGTCACAATCCCCGCCAGATAACAATGCTCCGTTTCCTGTAGAGCCGGAGCGAGTTGCCCTGTAGCATACCCTCCCAGACCTAGCAATGCGACTCCCAATTTCGCTTGCTTCGGACTTTTGGATTGCCATTTAGAAGCCAGAAAAGGCACCCCGAAAGCTATCGAGGAACTCGCTTTGATAAAATTTCTTCGATTGACCATACGCTATACTGATTGATTGAAAAATCTAAAATAATCAAAAACTTATAAAATACCGAATAAATCCAACCAGTCCAGCCATTTCTGACACATTTAATTTTCCCGAAAATTCCCTGAACGACATGCCTCAGGTCATAATTGATCCACGAAATCGATCCAAATGGATTAACCAACCTAAGCATGGGCGGGAATTTGAAATTTACCTGCTTCCCTTAAGACAGTTTGGCCACAAGATCCTGATGCCGCAGAAGTCTGTCATGGCAATCGCCGGGAGGTAGAAGCCTTCCGGGAAAAAGAGGACAGAAGATGTGACAGATCGTCCGATAAGTTTGAAAACCCTGGGATGTATACGCTAATTAAGAAAAAGGTAAAAATCCCGGTAAGAGGAAGGTTCCCGTAAAATTATCCGGAGTGGTTTGAGGTATTCCACCAGAAAGTATATATCTTGATTCGATCAAAATAAATTTAAAATTTCATGTTTGTAAACACAGTTTATAAAAATCGCAGACTCAAATTAAAGCACCGGGTGGACAGTGGCATCATCTGGTTACAAGGCAACCAGGAAATAGGAATGAACTATCCTGGTAATCCCTTTCCTTACCGGCAGGATAGCAATATGCTCTATTACACAGGAGTGGAGGCACCAAAAATCCATCTTATTATCGATGTGGACGAAGATAAGGAGTATTTGATAGGAGACGACCTTTCGGTAGATGAGACAATCTGGATCGGTGATTTACCTGGCATGAGAGTTCACGCCGAAGCGGCAGGCGTTGGTGAAATACTACCTAACAGGGATCTAAGCAAGCTCTTAAAAAAAGCGGTTCTGTCAGGCCGGACCATCCATACCCTTCCCCCTTATCACGGGTATCAGAAAGAGTATATTACAGATATGACCGGATCCCAACATGAGGCTTCAGAAAAACTGATCAGCGTCATCGTGGATCAGCGGTCCCGAAAGGAGGATCGCGAAATCATAGAAATTGAAAACGCGCTCACGATCACGGCCAGGCTCCACAAAGTGGTGATGGAGGAATCCATCGCAGGACGCTCGGAGCAGGAGATCTATGCAAGAGCGATGGAGATAGTACTTAGGGAAGGAGGAAGGCTGGCGTACAACGCGATATTGACGGTCAATGGCCAGATCCTCCATATCAACACCTATCACAACTATCTCAAAGATGGCCAGATGCTACTTTGCGATATGGGTGCTGAAAATGCCATGCACTACGCCAGCGACATTACAAGATCCATTCCGGTCAATCGAAAATTTAATCAGCAGCAAAAAGCGATTTACGAGATCGTATTGTCAGCCCTTAAAAATTCGGTCGATCGGATCCGACCCGGCATTCAATTCAAAGACGTACATCTATACGCTGCCCGGGATATGACCCGTGGCCTAATCGACCTCGGACTGATGAAAGGAGATCCCGAGGAGATCGTGGAGGCAGGAGCACACGCCCTGTTTTTCCCCCATGGTCTGGGCCATATGATGGGTCTGGATGTGCACGATATGGAAGGTCTGGGTGAAACTTTTGTGGGATACAATCATGTGACCAGGCGTTCTGATCAGTTTGGGACTTCCAATCTCCGGTTGGGAAGAATCCTCGAGGAAGACTTTGTGATCACGGTAGAACCCGGTCTCTATTTCATACCCAATCTGATCAATATCTGGAAAACCGAGAATAAATTCAGCGATTTTATTGTATACGACAAACTGGGTGACTGGATGAATTTTGGCGGGGTCCGGATCGAGGACAATATTCTGGTGACGGAAGAGGGATGCAAAATACTAGGTCCTCCCATCCCGAAAGAAGTGCACGAAATCGAATCATAAAAATTCAATTCTATGGCAAATAAAATCATCATTGCCGGATCGGGCGGAATCGGACGAGCCTGTGGTCTGATCTTATTGGAGCATTTCGGAAGAGACATTGATCTGGTCATGGCTGATGTCGATGCGATGCAATGTGAACACGCTGTATCGTGGATTAACGCCGGACTTACCGCTCCCCACAGCATCCAAACCACTGTGCTATCTGCCGATCGGCTGGACAATTGGAATCCGGAAGGACAGATTCTTCTGGATTGTACTCCCGGGAAATATGCCCCTGCTCTGGCCAGAGTTGCCCTTCGTAACCAACTGCATTACGCCAATCTGACAGAACACGTTCCTTCCACCAGATTGATCTATGAGTTGGCCAAAGATGCGGAGACAGGATTTGCATTGCAAACGGGCCTCGCACCCGGCTTTATCAACCTACTGGCCTTAAAATCAGCGGAAGAATTCACCCAATTCCACCCGGAATACACCCTCGATCGCATCAGAATGAGAGTAGGATCACTGAGCCAATATGCTTCCTCCCCTTCATTTTATGCTTTTGTCTGGAGTCCAATGGGGGTCAGTACTGAATATTTAAACGAAAGCGAAATAATCAATAACTACCAAAAAGAGATCAAACCATCGCTTACAGGCAGGGAAAGCATCGTAATCAACGGCACGGTGTATGAGGCTGATTTTACGTCAGGTGGAGCAGCAGATCTTCCCGACTTCTACAACGGCCAGATCAGAGAACTCAATTATAAAACCCTGCGATACCCAGGCCATTTTGACTACATCATAAAGATAAAAAATGAATTGGGTGATGACCTGTCCAAAGGAAGTCTGCTCGATAGAATGATGCAGGACATACCTTCCCAGGACCAGGACAGGGTATTGATCTACTGTTCGGTGAGCGGTACCAACCGGGATAAAAAAAGATTTGAAAAAATTTACAGCCGGGAAATTCATCCTGTCCGGTTGGGATCCATCACGTTGACCGCCATCCAGCGGACAACCGCCAGCGCATTGGCCCAAACAGCAGCGTTGCTTCTTTCCAACAGATATAAGGGAATCCTAACCCAAAGTAAATATCCCGTGGACGAATTTTTGAACGGTGAGATAGTACTCCGGCATTACGGGGATTTCTTCGACGGACATCTCCAAAAACAACCCGCCGATGCTACCAACGGGTTCCATTAATAAAATGTAATTATTTTCCCGGGTGTACAGTCACACCACGAAGTAATAGCAACAACATAATCCATATGAAATATCCATTCTTAAAAAACCTCGGAATTCAACCCCGTAATCCAGGTACTATGCCAGGCCATCCCTCAGATCCCAACGGAGAATACCTGACATCTACCTCCCCGATCGATGGCTACGAACTGGGAAAAATAAATATTTCTACCGACGACGAATACAATAGCCTCCTGACACAACTAAAATCTGGTTTCCTGGAATGGAGGAAATTACCTGCACCCAAAAGGGGTGAAATCATCCGGCAATACGGTCTTGCACTTCGCCAGCACAAAGATGAACTCGGCCAATTGGTCTCTCTTGAAATGGGGAAAAGTCTACAGGAAGGGAAAGGAGAAGTACAGGAGATGATCGATATTTGTGATTTTGCGGTAGGTCTGTCCCGGCAATTATATGGGAAAACCATAGCGTCGGAACGGGTCAGTCACCACATGCTGGAACGGTGGCACCCTCTCGGGGTGGTGGGTATCATCACGGCTTTCAATTTTCCGGTAGCGGTGTGGTCGTGGAATTCCATGATCGCCCTGGCCTGTGGGAATGTATGCCTGTGGAAGCCGTCAGAAAAAACACCATTGTGTGCCGTGGCTTGCCAGAATTTGCTCAGTCAGGTTCTGCAGGAGAATAAAATTGATTACACCATCTCGGGCGTCATCAATGGAGGACGTACGATGGGTGAGAAAATGGCTGGTGATCCGTCCATCGCCCTCGTGTCAGCTACGGGCAGCGTCCCCATGGGGCGCAGCGTGGCTTCTACCGTTGGCCAACGACTAGGCAAGGTGATTCTGGAACTCAGTGGGAACAATGCCATGATCATCACACCAACTGCTGACCAGAAAATGGCGTTGACCGCTGCTGTATTTGGAGCGATAGGTACAGCAGGCCAGCGATGCACCTCGACCAGAAGACTTATTATACACTCTTCTGTTTATAATGAATTTACAGCCAAACTGGTTCATGCGTATTCTCAGATTAAAATAGGTAATCCGCTCGATGAATCCATTCATATGGGTCCCTTGATTGATCAGGAATCCGTCGATGCCTATCTGCATACTTTGCGTCAGATAAAACAAGAGGGAGGCCGGTTTCTGGTAGAAGGTGGACTTCTGCATCTCGACGGACTGGAAACCGGATTCTACGTAGCTCCGGCTATAGCCGAAGTCCGCACCGATATGGAAGTCGTCAGGAAGGAAACGTTCGCACCTGTCCTGTACGTCATGAAATACGATACGATCGGGGAAGCCATCCGTTACCAAAACGATGTGTCTCAGGGCTTATCAAGTGCCATTATCACCAGTGACGTCCGTGAATCCGAACTCTTTATTTCAACAGAAGGCTCTGATTGTGGAATCGCGAACGTGAATCTGGGTACCAGCGGGGCTGAAATCGGTGGGGCGTTTGGCGGAGAAAAGGAAACAGGGGGTGGACGGGAAAGTGGTTCAGATGCCTGGAAGGCTTATATGCGCAGGCAAACCATTACGATCAATTACGGCAATGATTTACCTTTAGCACAAGGCATTGAATTTGATATAAAATAAGGGATATGCCCATAACGTCCCGGGACACCGTCTAGACAAAAATTTTAATTTCCCTCGGGATCTTTTGAGCCATCTCATCGTTGCTCCTCAATCATAGCACCCCGGCTATAATCATTTGAAGTGCCTTGATCTGACTCAAAATATCCTCGAATGATTCATAAATCTATATCCGGACAGAGTACACCTTAATTTCACTGATCTTTTTACAATATTAAATTTACCCGCCAATGATCACTCCCCCGTTTACGTGAATGGTTTGTCCGGTGATATAACTACTATCTTCTGATGCCAAAAAAACGTAGGCTGGGGCCACTTCAGAAGGTTGGCCCGCTCTTCCCATCGGTGTATCCTGTCCAAATTTGGTGACATCATCGAAACTTGCTGGAATCAGCGGAGTCCAGATAGGTCCCGGTGCAACGGCATTTACCCTGATTTTTTTATCGACAAGCATGCTGGACAATGATCGGGTAAAGGCCAGAATGGCCCCTTTCGTACTTGCATAATCCAACAGATGACCACTCCCCCGGTAGGCTGTGATAGAGGTCGTGTTGATAATGCTAGCTCCCTCTTTCAAATATTTAACAGCCGCTTTGAGAATGTAGAAATATGAGTAAATATTGGTCTCAAACGTCTCGGTGAGCTGCGCTTTGGAGATATTCTCGATCGAGTTTTCAGGAAACTGCATGGCAGCATTATTCACTACGATATCGAGACCTCCGAGAGTAGAGTAACACTTCTCCACACAATCGTAACAAAATTTCTCTTCTTTCAAATCACCCTCGAACAACTCGCA
The DNA here is from genome assembly GCA_937876435.1 of uncultured Bacteroidota bacterium. Classification (GTDB taxonomy): domain Bacteria; phylum Bacteroidota; class Bacteroidia; order Chitinophagales; family Saprospiraceae; genus Membranihabitans. The sequence continues at coordinate 8,230 of CALEIL010000302.1, read as the reverse complement.
TTGGCTCCCCTCTGCTTCAATCATTTCCCTGGTGATCCGGGCATCTTCATCCTCTTCAAGGTATATGATGCCCACATCGGCTCCCTCCCGGGCAAAATGTACAGCCACGCTGCGACCGATTCCACTGTCCCCTCCTGTGATCAGGGCTACTTTCCCCTCAAGCTTCCCGCTTCCTTTATAACCCTTACGAATAATTTCCGGCTCAGGCTTCATTTTCCCCGTTTTACCGGGTTGTGATTGTTTCTGAGCCGGAAAACTATCTGGCTTTTTCATCAGGCGGTGGTTTTTTCCTTCGCTTTCTCATTGAGCCGGGTTTGGGCCAGATCGGTCAACAGATCATCAGCATGGTATTCTTCGTCCAGTGTTTTCTGTAATTGATCAGCGATTTTATCGTAACCAAGCTCCTGCGCGAAGCGTACCGCGGTTCCGTATCCTGATATTTCGTAATGCTCTATGCGCTGGGCCTCAGCGATCAGACCGGCGTCCATGACTTTTTCATCCACTTTTTCCTTTAAAAAAGATTTCGCTTCATTGATCAGCCCTTCCATCCCTTTACATTTCTCGCCGGATGGTTTAAAACCAAGTTCGTCAGCGATTTTCTCAAGTCTCTCCACATGTCCTTCGGTTTCCTTCAGGTGTGAAGCGAATGCTTTCTTCAGTTTGGAACTGACAGCATTCTTTTCCATTTCAGGCAATGCTTTGACTAGCTGACTTTCGGCATTGTATAAATCTTTCAATTGGTGTTCGAACAGGTCATTTAGATTTTTCATAGCATTTCATATTTATTTTATTTAATACGTCGAGAAATGCCAAATTATTATTGTTCTACACAAGATTGTGAAGTTAAACACCGACTGGTATTCATTTAAATGAATACAATAAATATTCTTGGGATTAAAACATTATTCGCCTGAAATACAGACCGGACATACATCGTCGGCTAATAGCGAACTTGTATAATGGTGTCAATGACCGGAATTTGATTACACAACAAGATTTCTGGGGAATCACACCCTGGACACCAATATTTTATCGATCCGCTGACCGTCTTTGTCAATGATTTCCAGAATATATCCCTCCACTTCCGTTTTATCTCCTACGTCGGGCACTTTGCTGCTCTGCAGAAGAAACAACCCCGCCACGGTGGTGAATTCATTGTATTGTTCATCCAGAAGGGTGATTTCGAAATACTTGAGAAAATCGATGAGGGAATACTGTCCATCCACCAACCAGCTATTCTCCTCTCTTTGAATGATTTGATATTCTTTCTGGTAATTTTCAGTAGACTCTCCCACGAGTGCATCGAGTAAGTCATCCATCGTCACCATCCCAACGATAGAACCATATTCATCCACAACCATTCCATAATGGCTCCGCTCCATTTTAAACATTTCGAGAACCTTGTAAGCATAAGTGTTCTCATTAAAGTAAATCGGTTCCTTAATGAACTTGGTGATATCGAAAGCTTCTTCTGTAGAAGGTTCAAACAGATCTTTCAGCAATACGATACCCAGCATATCTTCGAGGTTGCCAGTGGTGGAAACCGGGTAAGCTGAGTGTTTTTCCTCATTGATTTTCTGCTTGATTTCTTCCCATGAGTCGTCGAGTGTGAAAAATACGATGTCGTTGCGGTGGGTCAGGAGGGTGTCCACCTTCCGGTCTCCCATTTCAAATACCCTCTCCACGATGTCTTGCTCGATATCCTGGATCTCACCTCCCTCGGCACTTTCTTTGATAATCGACTTGATTTCCTCCTCGGAAATCGCATTGTCGGTTTTGCCCTTGATGCCCAGTATTTTCAGTATCAGATTGTTGGATGAGGTCAACAACCACACGAAAGGTGAAACGATAATGGACAAGACCTTCATCGGTCTGGACAAAAAGATTATGATGGGTTCAGGATAAGTCATCCCAAGTCTTTTGGGTAGAAGTTCTCCCAATACGATCGACAGGTAGGTCACCAATACGACGATGACCGGAGTGGCGATCTGGGAAGCATAAGGATACAGAAAGGGGATTTTCTGAATGATCTCGATCACATCACTCTTCATATTCTCCCCACTGTAGACCCCCAGCAGGATACCGATCAATGTAATTCCGATCTGTACGGTAGAAAGAAATTTCGTAGGTTTTTCTGCGAGTTCCAATGCGACCTTGGATCCCGCACTACCTTTCTTCTTTCCGTGTTCGAGTTTGAACTTCCTCGAGGATACCAGGGCCAATTCTGACATAGAGAAAACCCCGTTTAATAATACGAGCAGGAGTATGATTATTATTTCCATTTGTGAATCAAATGATACCCAGGGGCTTTATGATATGTAAATATAAGACCATGTCGGGATATACATACAATCCATCCATATCCAGATGTACAGAACCATTTTTGAGGTTCCCTGAACTGCATTCAGGGCAATGATGATGTTTCACAGCGCTACAACCATTTTCTATAAAGTTAGAAATTTTATAATTCCCAATGTAGTTATGAGGTAAAATATTATTGATTTGATTCAGAATCATGTGAGAGATGATACTGATATGAGACGTCCGCCGGACTGGACGCGACACTGCATACCTGCCACAGATATCAATGTGGACGGGGGATACCAGCCGATCAGGACCGACCCGTTCCCCCCTTATTTTTGTAATGCCCCCCGGAGGTATACTTTCGGGTTCACTATCGTCTTCAGTCTTCAATTTCCAGGAGTTCTATTGGTATGTTTTTTTGAAATTCAAACCCAAAACTGATCATGGTTTCAGTTTGTTGTATATCATTGAGGTTATCCAGCCTTTCGAAAACATCTCTCAGGTGTTCGTTGTTCCGAACCACTACTTTGAGCAGAAAGGAGTAATTCCCGGTAACGTAGCTACATTCGATAATCTCGGGGATCGTTTTCAGTTTCTCCACTATTTGAGCAGATCGGCTCGTATCCTTCAGTATAATTCCCATATAGGCAAACGTTTCAAACCCCAGGACTTTCGGATTGAGTTTCACTTCTATCTTATCGATAATCCCCGATTCACGCATTTTGGCAATCCTCTGATGTACCAGGGTGTTTGATATACCCAGGTCTTTAGCTATCTGGGTGTATGCTTTCTTCGCATCAACGATGAGCTCATTGAGAATTTTCAGATCTATTTCGTCAATTTTTGTCATAGAATGAGGTTTTATTTTTTGGAACTGCCGTTGACTATTTGCATTACGTCTTCCAGTGTCCAGTCCTGCAGATCTTCTGCTGTGTACTTTTCACCGTTTTCCTTTCTCGGCAGCGAAATACTTTTACGCTTAAATCTGATAAAAGGGCCCCATCTGCCATTTTCCAACGCTACCTTCTCTTTGTCCCATTTTCGGATGTATCTGTTGGATTCTTTCTCAATTTTCTTCTCGATCAATTCAATCATTTCTTCCTGCGTCAGATTTTCGGGGTCAAATTTCTTCGGTATATTGACGTACAGGGAGCCCACTTTGAGGAATGGTCCAAACCGTCCTGAGCCGCGGGTAACTGATTCTCCTTTATACGTCAGTACAGGCTTATCGGCTTTTTTCTTTTCACGAATCAATTCGTATACCCTTTCTTCCGTCACGGTATAAGGATCATCCCCTTTGGGAAATGAGACGTTCGCATCGCCCCATTTCAAATAAGGGCCGTACGGACCATTATTGACCACTACGGTTTTGCCTTCGTATGGCTCAAATTCACGGGGCAATTCAAATAATTTCAAGGCATCTTCCAGATTCAGGGTTTCAATGCTCTGGCCGGGCCTGAGATTGCCATATTGGGGTTTTTCTCCCTCTTCCAGTTCATCAAAATGACCCTTTTGGACCAATGGTTTTCCATGCCTGGAGATTCTTGCGATGATCTGCAATCCGGATTTGGGGTCTTTCCCCAACACCCGCTCTCCCTTGAACCGATCCGCTTCTTCCAGGGTCTGTTCCACGTCCTGATGGAATGGATTATAGAATCTGCCCAACATCGTTTGCCACTCCAGATTACCATCCGCTATTTCATCAAATTCCTTCTCTATGTTAGCCGTAAATTCATAGTCCATGATTTTCTCAAAATGTTCTTCGAGAAAATCCGTCACGACCATACCCATATCGGATGGATAAAGTCGGTTTTTGGTGGCCCCTGTGATTTCGGTTTGCTTTCGCTCTACAATTTTATTATCAGCCAGGGTCATGACAGAAAATTCCCTTTCCTCGCCGTCCCGGCTTTCTTTGGTGACGTACCCCCTACCGGCTTCCATGATTTTTTCAATCGTCGGAGCGTAAGTAGAAGGCCTTCCTATCCCTTGTTCTTCGAGTTTCTTTACAAGACTAGCTTCCGTGAAACGAGCAGGTGGCCGGGTAAAACTTTCTTTCCCTGTCATAGATTTCAGATCGAGCTTTTGACCTTTCCTCAATGGAGGGAGCATTCCACTGTTCTCCTCCTGTTCGTCATCGTCGTCCGTGGATTGTATATAAAGCTTCAGAAATCCATCAAAAATTAACACCTCGCCTTCTGCCCTCAACTGATCATCTTTCCGGGTGGATACGTCGATATTAACCGTCGTTTTTTCCAGCCTTGCATCAGCCATTTGACTGGCGACCGTCCGCTTCCAGATCAGTTCGTATAGCCTTTGCTGATCGGAATCCGTTCCGGCATTTCTGATATTGAAATTGGTGGGCCGAATAGCCTCGTGTGCTTCCTGAGCAGAAGAAGATTTGTTTTTATATTTCCTGATCTCCAGATAATCAGAGCCGTAATCCTGTTCGATAGTCCTACCTATGTTTCCAAGCGCTTCATTGCTCAGGGCAATGGAATCGGTTCGCATATAACTGATGTGACCCGCTTCGTAGAGCCTCTGAGCCACGATCATGGTCCGTTTTACGTCAAAATTCAATTTTCGGCTTGCCTCCTGCTGGAGGGTGGAGGTCGTAAATGGTGCCGCTGGTTTCCGGGTCAGTGGCTTTACTTCTATGCTGTCAATGGTGAATTCGGCAGGCTTGCAATCCTCCAGAAATTGCCGGGCCTCATCGATCGTGGTAAACCTCCCCGGATGCTCAGCTTTGAGTTCTACCCATTTACCCTCCTCATTCCGAATGGAGAAAATCGCCGTAATCTTAAAGAAATTGGTGACCTGGAATGCATTGATTTCCCTTTCTCTCTCCACCACCAGTTTCACAGCCACCGACTGAACCCGTCCGGCGCTCAAATTCCCTTTGATCTTTTTCCAAAGGACAGGAGATAATTCAAATCCTACCAGCCGATCCAGTATTCTACGGGCCTGCTGGGCATCGACCAACTTCTCATCTACGGTCCTTGGATTGTGGATCGCTTTCTCGATGGCAGATTTGGTGATTTCGCGGAATACGATCCGTTCGGTCGTTTTGGGATTGAGCCCCAGGACCTCACACAAATGCCACGAAATGGCTTCTCCTTCGCGGTCTTCATCCGTAGCGAGTATGACCTCATCTACTTTCTTGACCATCGATTTAAGTTCCTTAACCACCTTTTTCTTTTCCGGGGAAATGACGTATTTAGGTTGAAAATTTTTCTCGATATCTACCGCTCCATCCCCTTTATCCAAATCCCGGATGTGACCAAAACTGGATTTGACTATATAATCTTTGCCCAAAAATTTCTCAATGGTTTTTGCTTTTGCTGGGGACTCAACTATGACTAACTTTTTCGACATGAAGGATTATAATTAATTTTTTGATAGATTTCACGTAAATCTATGGTCATTATCGTGCAATCTAAAAAAAATATTGATAATATTGACAAGTAACAAATCCCATTCAACAGGAATTGTTGACCGTGATTAGTAAAATTTTTGCAAGTATAGGAATTTTTGACTGAACTGTTATGGTTCATCCCTGGCTAAATTCGCCGATTGCCTCTCCCGAACCTCTCTTTCTTCGATGACTCTCTGAACCAGATTTTCTATCCGGATCTCTTTTTGATTGAGATGCCTGTGGTAAGCATACATGATGAGCCGGGTCATATCGTCCGGATAACTTACTCCCAGCTCGTTCAAAGCCACGGTCAACCGGCTTCCAAATTCCATTCCCCAGTTGATATTGATCCATCTGCCGAAACTAAAAAATACCTGACTGACGGCGATTGAATCGGGACGTGAAGCAAACTTCTGCTTACCTTGTTCGTCCACGATCTCATCCAGCACACGAAGGGCATCCGGCAAATCCACAGGAATATAAAACCCATTGATATGGCTTTTCTGGATCCGCTGGAGATATTCCTGTCTGTACTGATCCTGATATGACAGGCTATCCTGTGCGGAAGTGATGGATGGAAGGAACCACATCGCCAATAATGGAATCCAAAGTAACTTCATGGCAGTATCCTTTCAAAATTCAATCGAAATCGAACCTGCCGGATCTCTCCATCCAGATCCAGTTTGCTCGAATCTACATGAAAGACATGAAAGACGTATGGATCACTGGCGAGGATGGTCAGGGTGTCATTGGAATAAGAATAATTGTGATTTTCAAAAACAGGCAGGTTGGTAAAAACGGAGTCATCTGTAAATGTAAACCGAAGACCGTTGAGCGTAGAAGTAGGCCGCCCTTGTCTGGCAGCCGAACGGAGCGTCCAGTCACCGATAAGAAGTTCGCTTTTAGAGTCTTTTGTACTACAAGATAACATTACAAAAGAGCTGAAAAACAAAACTATGTACCAACGTGTACGAATCATGCTTTTTCAAGTTCGATGAATGTGATTTCGGGCAGGATTCCTATCCTGCCAGGGTATCCCAGTACCCCATAACCCCTATTAACGTAGAGGTATTGGTTTTTAGTTTGATACAATCCCGCCCATTCTTTATAAATATACTGGGCAGGACTCCACCGGACGATGCCCGGGATTTCCACGCCAAACTGAAAACCGTGGGTATGTCCGGAAAGGGTGAGATGAATATCCTGATTATCGGTCGTCACCTCAGCGTTCCAGTGCGTGGGATCGTGGGACAATAACAATCTGAAATCAGTGTCACCCAGACCTTTTCGTGCCTCCGTGAGATCTCCCTTGCGGGGAAACCTGGGAATAGTACTGTAATTTTCTACGCCTATCACGCTCAGGTTACCCTCCCCTATCTTCAGGTTCCGGTGTTCGTTTCGCAACAGGTCCCACCCCATTAGCTGGTGCTTTTCGACAAATGCCAGATCGTTAGCAAATTTTTCCTGATCGGATTTCCATCCGTGATAATCTCCGTAATCGTGATTGCCCATGATGCTAAACTTGCCGTATCGAGCCTGAATCTGAGAAAAATAATCGATATAGGGATCGATTTCGTCCGCGGTGGAGTTCACCAGATCACCCGTAAAGACGAATACATCCGGATTGAGCTCATTGATCATTTCGATTCCCCGGAGGACCGGTTCACGGTCTGGAAACGTACCCGAATGTATATCTGAAATCTGCACTATCCGCAGTCCTTCCAGGCCCGGGTGAAGGTCGGGAACCTGCAGTTTCTGATGAAGGACGCGATATCGGTAGATATTTCGTACGACCCCATAACTCATTATCATAAAAGGAGCTGCCCCCAGGGTAACCGACATCTGCTGCATAAACCGCTTCCGGGATTGTTGTCCGACTTTGGCTTGTTTGGGTTTGGAAAACCTGGTCACGATCCACGTCACTACGCGTCTGAGGTCATCGAGAATCAGCGGGACGATAAAGGCAAATTTGGAAAAATAATACGTAATCACGAAAGCCCGGAAATAAACGGATAGGACGTGACCAAAAAAATCAAGATCGAGGAAAGAATACAGAAAATAGCCGTAAACCAACGCATTGAGCGCCCAGTATACCCAAACGTACCTCTTGAGTTTACGAATTTGCCCGATCATGCGATAGGCATATATATCCGTCAATACCAGTATGAGAAAAAATATGATCATTTCCACTAATATAGCCAGATTTCCAACATAAAAGTTCCGGGAATGTTTTATTAATTATCCAGTGTTGTTTCTTCAGCCGAAACCCGGAAAACATCCCTTGTGTGGTCTTTTTTCGGATGGGAATGGTCTGATCACTGCCCGCAATGAGGTGCTGAAAAATTAACTACTGTCCAGGACAGTTTAGAGCAAGAACAGAACAATCCGTATGTCTGCCTCTCTCAAAATTTCGCGATATACCATATAAGGATAAATCAATGAAAACACCAGTTTTTCCATTGACTAGTGCTCTGTCAAGACAAAAATTTTAATTTCCTTCGGGATCTTTTGAGC
>CALEIL010000301.1 GCA_937876435.1 uncultured Bacteroidota bacterium | reverse complement strand
CGATCGTCTGGTCGGCGTTGTTGGAGTGCAGGGTGGCCAGGCAGATGTGCCCGGTCTCGGCGAACGAGATCGCCGCCTCCATCGTCTCGATCAAGATCTGCCTGTCGATACCTTTTTCCTGAGCCTGCTGTATAATCATCTCTTCTACACCCATGATTCCCTGGTTTTGTGTCAATTCTTCAACCATCCACCACTCACAAAGTAATATGCGTATCATTCTCCACATACCGCATCAATTCCTTGCGCAATTCCTCGACGTATTGATCCACTTCGCTGGAATTCGTGATTTTTCGGATCGGGGGATTGAATTTAATATTGGACATCCGGATAAACCGGGACTTTGGTTCTTTTCCCGCTATCCCAGCCAATAATTTCTGAGCATTGTTGAGAATATTGACGGATTCATTCTCAGCGTCTTCGACCAACTGTTTCAGGAGCATGATCTGACTTTGATTCTGAACTTCCCGTTTTATATTAGATAAAGGTTTGATTAGTTCCTCCCTTTGTTCGTCGTCCAATTGTTGGAAAAGGTCTTCACTCCTAATCCTGTTTTCGATTTCCTCCAATTTCCTGAGGCTCTTGTCACGTGTAGCCTCTAATTTTTCTTTGAGCTCCTCCCTCAATCCATCGTATATCTCATTGGCTTCGACCACCTTTCGGTTTTGATAAGGCGCAGGATCCTCACAAAAACGTTGAAGTTCATTGAACCTTTCCCGATTGATGTATCCAAGATTGGTGGCATCTGATGTAGTGAACCTTCGGATTTTATCATAAATACTCCGCTGATTTCCGTTCCAGAACTCCCTGATGGAACGAATCTTATCTTCCTTTAGATTGAGGATAGCATCTTCCAGCACTTCAATCTGCTCGTAAAATTGCTGGATATCGTGCCGAGGAATTTGTTCCAGGAGATGGATATAATCGGTCAACGGTGCCAGGAAGCCGTATTCATTTTTTTGATAAGACAGGTTTTTCAATTCCGGAATTTCATGATCGTACAATTGTTCTTTAAAGGCTTTGTATACCTTTTTTGCCTCTGTTTCCGATAGGGGCTTGTCAAACAGATCCTGGTAAAACTCCCTGGCCTTGCGCACCTGGTGAGAAGGTATTTCGGTTCTGGGTAAAACGATCGTAGTGCTATGAAAACTGCTGTTGCGAAAAGTAGATTCAAAATCACTTGATGCTACATCCTCACCATTTCTACGGAGTTCTATCCGTGCTTTACGTTCCAGGAAAAGCAGTATATGCCATACAGGCCATTCGTTCCATCCGAATGGTTTGGCCGAAAAGTGTTTTTTGAGATCTGCGAGTGATATCTTTTCACCGAATCCGTGGCGGTTGAGCACATAGCTCAGCACATTTTCATCAGCACTGCCCAGTACATCCCGGTCTTCGCTGTATAGGGAAGAATTGGGTTCGTGAATCGCATCGACCAGTTGGTTCTCACTGGAGGCATAATTGGAGACGAGGCTGTACTTGTTGTAAACCTTGGCAAACAATAGCTCGAATCCCGCTATTATTCGTCTTTTGGCGTTTCCGGCTGCCGGGAGGGGCTGTAATTCACCATAGATGTAGAAATCAGATTGAGCGAGCCGATGTTCCATTTGTTGGCCGATCTCCCGCAGTCTGGTTTCATTCTGGCGCCCTTTGATCTGGAGAAACTGCCGCTTTTGATCACTCATGGTATCTCTCGGCGCCCTGCGGATGTAATCATTGGTTTTGACGTAGCTTCTGAGATCCTTCCATAGATTTTCATCGTCCTTCAATACAATGATCAGATTGTTTTCCCGGATCATGCTATACTGTGTGCCAAATATTTCATCGTCGTACTTCGGATGCAGGGGACTTATAAATTCGATGCCGAGCTCGGATTCCCGGCTCATGATTTTTTCATCGATAATCTTGGTAAAAGGGATTGCCTGACCTTGACAGGTTAGTTTACTTTCGCCTATGATCTGGCTAAATAATATCTGCTCCAGCGTTTTCAGAATTTGGCTTTCGTCGACCGTCCATGCACTGATTTCCTGTTCGAGGTCTTTTTCTTCGTCGGTCAAAAATTCGTAGGTATCGCCACTGCGCGTGATATACACTTCCTGCTCCAGTTTCCGCAGGGCATTTGTAAGTTTTAGTTCATGCTGCTCCAGGTCGGGTTCCAGGCTGTCAAAGAGCATAACGGAAATATTGCGTTTGGTTGCTTTGAATTGATCAAAATATTTGACCATAAAGAGGACTTTCAGTACCCGAATTGTAAAAGCGTCATCGATGTTGTTTTCGGCCAGGGTTACCACATTCTGAATACCCGTGCGCAGTGAGATACGCAATCCGTCAAACAATCGATCCACAGAAACCAGCGTGCCAGTATGGTCGTTCTTTATGGCTTTGAGCACATCCTGAAATACGCCCAGCATGGAGCGCTCTCCCACGGATGCATATTTGCCCTGGAAGGCTTCGTGGATAGCTAGTTTTTTGATGACCTGCTGGAACAGGTCAAACTGATAGGTGTGAAACGGATACTGCCTTGTAAAAGCTTCCAGAGAGAAGTCGTTCTTCAACTGGATGCCGGCCTCAGAAAAACTAATCAGGGTTTCCAGGCCATTGTGGTGATTTTCCCACAGGTACTGGATTTTATCCGTGCCGGCTGGATTCTTGGCGAGCAACCGTTTCTGGATAACTTCATCGACGTTGGAAGATGTCAAGGGGAGCTGAATCCGGAACCGACCCTGAATTTTTGAAAATTCATCGGTTTCGGCCACCTTTTCACGACCCAAAGCCAGATCAAGGTTATCCTGTGCTGTGACAAAAATCCATACACGCATATCAGCTTGCGTCGCAAAGGTTTCTGCAAGGGTTTGGAGACTCAGCAATAATCCAGGGTGGGCTCCCACAAATTGTCCGACCTCATCGATCAGAAAGTTGAGTCTTTTATGTGGGCCTGTTCGATCAAGATGAATTAGAACCTGACTGACCAGGTCTTCGGCGGATTCGTTGTAATTATCTTCGTATCGGGTAATATAATCTTCATAATCAGAAGCGTCCCGTTCGTAAATCCGACCCAGTGCTTGCGCGATCGATTCCTGAATGTGGGGATCCCAGTAATTGGGTCGGGCATCGGTCCAGCTCTCCTCGCTAATGGAATTAAATGTAGATACGAAAGTTTCGTAATTTCCTTTTTTGTACAAATCAAATTCAAACCGCGCCACGTGGCGCGTACTGCCGTAGAATCCGAGGTGCTCGTAAAACACTTTATAAAAAATACTCACCAGTGCATCCCCTGATTCGCGGGCTGTGGTATCCGCTTTTTGTTCGATATTGAACAGGATGGATTCAGCCGGTTGGGCCACGGCTTTTTGTATATTAGCCTTGAGTAAGGCATTTCCCTCTATTTTTTCCGCGAACAATTCCCCGGATTGATATTCATCGCTCTCCTTATTACTAAGTACATAAGATAGAATCTTGAGCAGGTGTGATTTACCTGAACCAAAAAAACCGGAGATCCATACGCCGTTTGCTGACCCCGGATCA
>CALEIL010000300.1 GCA_937876435.1 uncultured Bacteroidota bacterium | reverse complement strand
GATTATCGTGCCGACCGTGGTGAGCGAAGGGGAAGGTGCAGCACCGGGATTTATACAGGCTTTTGACGTCATTACAGGAAAAATCCGGTGGGTATTTCACACGATTCCCCGGCCCGGTGAATACGGCTACGACACCTGGCCCGAAGGCGCCTACGCCGCTGGTCGGATAGGAGGGGCCAACAATTGGGCCGGAATGTCCGTCGATGTCAAAAATGAAATTCTATACGTCCCAACAGGATCGGCATCGCCAGATTTTTACGGCGGTGATCGGATCGGGGAAAATCTCTTTGCCAATTCCATTATTGCCCTCGATGTGAATACAGGTCAACGAATGTGGCACTATCAGATCGTCCACCATGATATATGGGATCGGGATTTACCCGCTCCTCCCAATCTGCTGACCATTCAGAAAGACGGCCGTACCGTAGAAGCCCTCGCCCAAATCACCAAATCTGGTCATGTGTTTGTATTGGACCGTTTGACTGGCGTCCCGATTTTTCCCATTCCTGAGGTGGAGGTCCCGGCTTCCGAACTTCCCGGCGAACAATCGTGGCCCACTCAGCCTATTCCTGAACTCCCGGCGCCATTTAGCAGACAGAATATTTCGGAGGATGACATTAACCCTTATTCCCCGGACCGTGATTCATTGTTGACCTTGTGGCGGAATGCGAAAAAAGTGGCGTATACGCCCTTGAGTACGGAGCCGACATTTATCTTACCAGGGAGTCATGGTGGAGCAGAATGGGGCGGAGCGGCAGCGGATCCGAAAGGTATACTGTACGTGAATTCCAATGAAATGGCGGTACTGTTCAGTTTGAGAAAATCGGTTCGTACAAACACAAATTCGGCGGAAAAATCAGGTCTTGAACTATATCAGATCCATTGTTCGGCCTGCCATTTACAAAATCGGAGGGGTCTTCCCGAGAGTGATTATCCAGCTTTGATCGGGATAGGTGACCGACTGGATCGTGGTTCGATTTCAGCGATAATCGAAAAGGGGAAGGGACGAATGACCGGATTTCCCCAGTTGTCCGAGGAGGAAAAAGAACGTTTAATCGATTTTTTACTAGCCGAAGATCCGGAGGAAAGCCAAGTGACCAGCGACCCGGATCCGCAGGACGAAGTGGAGTGGAAATTTAACGGATATACCCGGTTTATGGATAGCGAGGGTATGCCAGGCATTTCGCCACCGTGGGGTACCTTGACCGCCATTGACCTCAATACGGGCTTGCACAAATGGCAGGTGCCACTCGGGGATTATCGTCTACCCGACGGCACCTTACTGGAGGGAGCGGGAACACCTACGTATGGCGGACCATTGGTCATGGAAAATGGACTGCTGTTTATCGCTTCCACGACCGATGCAAAATTCAGAGCATTGGATAAGGAAACGGGGGAATTGCTGTGGCAGGCACCGTTGCCTTTTGCTGGCTTTGCCACCCCGAGCACTTATATGATCGATGGTGTTCAGTACATCACCATTTTGTGTGGTGGAGGGAAGGCGGACGCACCGGAAGGCGATGCCATCGTGACATTTGCGCTGCCATAAGTTCAACGGTTCTTAAAAAAATCCTGGCGATCAACCATCCGGAAGTTCCCGGAATATCTGTAACTTAACCTGAAATTCAGCAATTTATAATGAAATATTATCTTCTATTGGGCACCCTTTGTTGGATCGTCAATGCGTCCCTGCTGAACGGACAGGTGCAACCTTACCGCCTCGTCTGGGCGGACGAATTCAACGTGGACGGCCGGCCAGATACCGCCGATTGGGTGTATGAAACCGGTTTCGTAAGGAACGAGGAAGATCAATGGTATCAGGAAGAGAATGCGTGGTGTGAAGGAGGAACGCTCATCATCGAAGCCCGGCAGGAAACTCAGCCCAATCCCTGGTACAGACCAGATAATGATCACTGGGCAATCAAACGCCCCAATTACCACTATACCTCAGCTTGTCTCAAGACCAGGGGCAAACACGACTGGCAGTTTGGTCGTTTTGAAATGCGCGCCCGCATC
>CALEIL010000299.1 GCA_937876435.1 uncultured Bacteroidota bacterium | reverse complement strand
AACCAATTGTAGTGAAGGAGATGAACACGGAAACGAGCTCAAAATCTTTGACCTGGAAAGGATATTTGACAACCTGATGGCCATTCCCGGCTATGGTCAGGAGATGTCCTACCTGGGAGGTGGATGGGCCCAGGATGTGCCGTTTACCTGCAACGATGCCTGCCTGACACCGGATGTAGAATTACTCGTGATGGATCAGTGCTGCAACTTTGGAATAGGATCGACATCCGTCGTTGTGAATGATAAAAGTCAGGCCAGGGTTATCAAACGTCTGCCCGACCTGGATCTCACGTGTGAAGCTTACAATCTGTTTTACAAGGATATCGTCGATCAAGCGGCTTCACTGGGCGAGAATGGAAGCTTACGAGATAGCAGTGAAACTTTCTCTTCACTAAATGATGCGTTTGGTCGATATCTGTTGACCGGAGTTGATAATCAAAACCGTCCGGTCGGCCAAAACGGTCAATTGTTGGAGGACGCTGATTTGATATTTGAATACCGGAATGTCAGTTGCAGCGAGAAATCTGAAACCGTGCAGGTGGAGATTGTGAATCATGACGGTACCACGGAATGGTTGAACGAAATCAGAAAAATCACCTTCCTGGATACGACCGATCACGCGAATTTCAATGGCATCATCAGCATAAACTGCGCTGCCAGGACCGTGGAAGATGTGTGGGTTGATCTGGATGAATGTGGATATGGCACTGTTACAAGACGATTTACCATTATCAGTGGTTGTGGAGCAGGGGAATCCCGAACGATGCTCGAGCAGACCATCAATGTACGGCCTGGCTGTGAGCTTCGCGAAAGTATGTTTGATTTGCCTGCAGCCATTGGGACCATCCAGTCGCCGGTTTGTATTTCACAATCTTTGTCCAATAGTTACGTGCCGGATCATATCGGTTCGGTCGTTCTCAAGCCGCATTTGACAAGCGCCCTGTGCAATATGGTCTCCATCGGTAAAGAAGTCAGGGAACTGGCCGTACTGGACAATGAAGGTATGAAGAAGTATATCATCACCTGGTCGGTCAAAGACTGGTGCAACAATACTTCTTCGTCTCCTGGAGAATTTTCCTATATCCAGGAAGTGATCGCCACCATCGGGAGTGACTGTGACGATGCCGGAGGATCAGACCCGACAGAAACCAACCTCATAGCTGGCAACATTTTGACTGAACTTCACAGTCCAGTAAAAAATGTGTCAGTTCAAACCACACTGCCCCAAAGCGACCCCATCACCGTCGGAACTACAGAAAACGGAGCCTATAAGGTAAGCGTCCAAAAAAGTTCGTCGGTGCGTATAGTACCCCGGTTGAATGAGGATTTTTCAGAAGGCGTCAGTACGGCGGACCTGATTGCCATCCAACGGCACGTGCTGGACAAGGAATCATTGGATGGAATCTATCGTCATGTAGCGGCTGATATCAACGGAAATGGGATCGTGGAAGGCTTGGATGTTCTCGAATTGAGGAAGATAGTGCTCAATCCACAGAGGGTATTTTCGAACAACACGAGCTGGAGGTTCTTCGAGTCAACCACCGGTCGGGAGGTATTTGAAATCGATGGGATCGAAGAAGATCTGACGGTGGATTTCCTGGCGACGAAAATAGGAGATGTCGATCTCTCCAGTGATCCGGCCACCAGCAGCCGAAGTAGGACAGGACTGTTGAATCTGACCATGGATGACCGGAGTCTCGAAGGTGGAGAAATCTATCGGCTGGAGGTGCGGTCGGATAATTTTGATAATATCCGGGGCCTTCAATACACGCTCCAGTATGACGATGCTCATATTGAAATAGAGTCCATCGAACCGGGGATCCTCGATATTGGGCCTGACAATTACTATCGGTATTCACCGGGTAACATGACATTGAGTTGGAGTAAAGGAGAGGGGGTAAGTGCCTCCTCGCCGGAGGTTTTGTTTACCATCGTGGCAAAAGCCAAAAACAGAGGCGCCCTACGTGATATGGTGAGTCTGAATCACAGGGTCATCCACAGCGAAGCATACGTGGGCACCGGAGATATATCCAATATAGCGCTCAGGTTTGCACCGCTGGATGCCACTTTCGCCTTGTACCAGAACAAACCGAATCCGTATAAAGGGGAGACGGTAATCGGGTTCCGGTTGCCGAAGAACGATCGCGCAACGATCACCGTTTACGACGTGACCGGCAGGATGATCAAGCGAATAGGGGGTGAATTTCAGGCAGGATACAATGAGGTCCGGTTGACATCCAATGATTTGGGAGCCACGGGAGTATTGTATTACCAGTTGGATACCGATGAATTCACCGCCACTAAAAAGATGGTTGTGATTGAATAAATTTGGGTTTTAGTGTTCAATATAGCCATTGGCCTGTATCCATACTTTTGAAATAGTAAGGTGCAGGCCTTTTTTTATGGAGATGTCTTATTTGCCGATCGCTCAAGTTCCGAGAATGACTTCACGATGTAGGAATAGTGGGATATAGTAGTTGCTATCTCATCGTCAGAATTCAGCTTTGCAAGCAATTGGAATATCAAAAACTCCAATTTGTAGGACTTAAAACCTCAATTAACGATCAGGTGAAAACCTTGAAGTGCGTTGGTTATTCGACCACGAGCTCGTCGATGAAGGTAAAAACGCCGTGATCAGGGATTTCCTGGGGGATTCCTTCCACCTTAAGATAACTCGTAAGTTTAGGAGGAAAGGAAACCACGAAAATACTATCCCTGGTTTTTGTGGTATACCGGATGTCTTCATTATAAATGTCATCGAAAGCGATCTCGTTGAACTTTTTCCCGTCATCTGATACGGATATTCGGATCTTGTCCGGGAAGTATACCCCGGATCCCTTGTCCTCGATGGACGAAAACCCTACCGACTGAATTTCGACTTCTTTGCCGAGGTCCAGAACGACTTCCACCGGTTTATTGAGTAAACCGAGCCATCGGCCATTTCCCCAGTTGTTTCCTCCAAATTTTCCATCCGTTAACGTAGCACCACCTTCTGCAGAATACCTTCCGGAGGGTTGGGTGAGCAACCGAACGTCTTTTCCCAGGCCCCGGTGCACGATAACGCGTTTCGTTTCCGGTCTGACTAATCGGTTTCCCTGATCGAAAGCGCCTGCCCGGACCGTGGTGGTTTCGTATACGGGAAAAGGGGAAGTATAAGCCTGTCCGCTTTGGGGTTCGGGGTTCTTTCCGTCAATCGAATAATAGAGGTCACTGGAGATTTCCGGTGCCAGATGCACCATAAGACCCATGGTGTCGGGAATAAGGGATACTGAAATCATGGGGCGATAGGCACTGGGAGCGTAATTGATTTCGTGCTGGTCGTAATACTTCAGGAGCCGTGGAATTTTGGAATAAAAATTTTCCAGGTTTTTTTTGTCGGCGGGTGTCCAGGCCGATTCTGCCAGAGCTGCTATCCTGGGAAATACCATGTATTCCACGTGCTCCGGATTGTTGATATATTCGGTCCAGACATTGGCCTGTATTCCGAGCAACTGATCCCCGTACTGGTTTTCCAGAGCTGATGGAAATGGTTCGTATTCGTACACCTGAGTCAAGGTGGACAGTCCCCCGAAAGCCAGGGGCTCATGCGTACTGGTACTCTGATAATGGTCAAAGTAATATCGGTTCCCGGTGGTCAGTACGGTGGGATGGCCGGCATGGAGGATTTTGTTGACTCCTTCTGGTCCTCCCCAATACATGATGGCTGCGGAAGGACTGAGGTTCCCCTCCAGGATCTCGTGCCAGCCGAGGAGTGTTCGCCCATGGTCTCGTAGAAATTTGTCAAAATGGTTGATGAAATGGCTTTGGACCTCTTCCGGTGTATAATTTTTCTGTTGCATCAACGCCTGATCCCTGACGCATTTTTGCCAGTTACTTTTGTTGACTTCATCACCGCCTATGTGAATATATTCTGAGGGAAAGAGTTCCATTACTTCGGTCAATACGTCCTCGAGCATTTCGTACCCTGATTCGAGATTCGCGCAATAGACTCCGGTATTGGGCAGATATTCCCCGTTGTCGTCGATGCATCGCAGATTGGGGTAGCATTCCAGAACCACTTCGGAATGGCCGGGCATTTCGATTTCCGGGACAATACGGATCTCCCGCTCTGCAGCGTATGCCACCAATTCCCGTATTTCGCCGGCTGTGTAATATCCGCCGTGGCGCCGGCCGTCGTATCGCCGGGGCTCCTCGCTATAGTGCCCTACCAGTGTCTCATCGCGCCATGCGGCCGTCGTTCGGAGTCGAGGCAGTGTCTCGATATCCACCCGCCAGCCCTGATCGTCCGTCAGATGCCAGTGGAAGGTATTGAGCTTATAAAAAGCCATCTGGTCTATGACGCCTTTGATGGAGTCAATCGAAAAATAATGCCGGGCCACATCCAGGTGCAACCGCTCCGGATCGAACGGTTTCGCCAGCACGCCGCTGACATCGAGCTCCTCGAGCGACTGCCGCTCGGCCGGCTCGCGGCGGGGGCCCGACGGTGCCGCGATGGGGAGCGGTGACGGGGCGAAGCCGGGCGCCTTGTCCCACTGCTCGACCAGCCAGCCGCGCTTGCGGGCCAAGCGTACGCGACGAAACTGCGCTCCGCCTGCTGCTCGTCCACCGGCTTGCCGGGTAGGGCGGTGATGCGCAGCTCGTTGTCGCCGCGCCGGAGATCTTCGACGGGGAGCCCGCCCTTGGCAGCCGCGGCGAAGAGCGAAAGCTCGGTCGGATCGCCGACGGGATCTGCGCCGCTGAGGAAGTGCGCGTCGGCCTCGTGGATGACGACCTGGTCCTCAAGTTTTGGGATCTGGATGACTTTCTTGCAGTTCGGGCAAGGCC
>CALEIL010000298.1 GCA_937876435.1 uncultured Bacteroidota bacterium | reverse complement strand
ATAGCCTTAGTTATAGCGAGGCTTGATGAGAAAGAGATGACGAAAATGAATCCGTCATATGTTTTAAGAATTTCTAATGGAGCACTATTATAAATTATGATATCATGAGTATAAAAGGGAAAAGTCAAATCAAATCTGTGATCGAATCACCCGAAGAGCTGAAAATTGGGATAGTCCAGGCCCAGTGGAATCATCAGATTACAGATCGGATGGCTTCAGAATGCAAACAAACTCTTTTGGACTTTTCCATACTGGAAGAGCACATTTTTCATGAAATGGTGCCTGGGAGTTTTGAATTGCCACTGGGGGCATTGTTCCTGGAGAACACGGTCGAACCGGATGCGGTGATTTGCCTGGGCTGTGTCATCAAAGGAGAAACCGATCACGACGTATTTATTAACCAGGGAATCACCAGCGCCATTATGAGTCTCAATATGAGATATGGGAAACCATTTGTCTTTGGTGTATTGACCGTCAATAATGAATCTCAGGCGTTCGCAAGAGCCGATGGATCCAAAGAAAACAAAGGAAGAGAAGCCGCTGAAGCCGCTTTGGAAATGATAGCATTGGAGAAAAAACTAAAAAATCAAACCAAAAAATCGATCGGTTTCAAGTCATTTCAGAAGCTGTAATCGCTCCGGATAATCCATTGTATATATGAAACTGACTACAGTACTTTCAGGATATTTCAAACTTGATGGGGGGCCTATGTTTGGAGTGGTCCCCAGGAAATTGTGGAACAAACTCAATCCGGCCGATGAGAATAATCTATGTCAATGGGCTATGCGGAGCCTTTTGATCGAAACCGGTGACCGAAAAATTCTGGTGGATACCGGGATCGGACACAAACAGGAAGAAAAATTCAGGCAGATGTTTGGATCCCAGGGTCCGACCGCCAGTGAATCCCTGCTGTCGATTGCAGTTCCACCCGAATCCATTACCGATGTATTTCTCACGCATCTTCATTTTGACCACGTAGGGGGAGCCCTTGGAAAAGACGCTTCGGGTCGTCTTTACCCTATCTTTCCCAATGCCACCTACTGGAGCAATGAAGTACATTATGATTGGGCGTACAAATCCAATCCCCGGGAAGAAGCTTCCTTTATCAGGGAAAACTTTGTCCCTCTGCGGGACCAGGGCTTGCTCCGGATGATCGACGTACAAAAGGACGATGTTCCGTGGATCGATGGTATAGAGGTCCGATTTCTCGACGGTCACACGACGGGGATGATGATACCGGGCATTCCACTCCCAGGGGGAGACAGAAAATTGTGGTACGGTGCCGACCTGATTCCCAGCCAGTGGCATATCAGAAGACCTTATATCATGGCATACGACATGCAGCCTTTGAAGACACTGGAAGAGAAAGAACGATTCCTTTCCGACCTGGTAGATCAGCACAATCTATTGTTCTTCGAACACGATCCCATAGTCGAAGCAGCCACCATTCAGGTGGATGAACGCGGTAGATTTGCGTTATTGCGGTCAGGCGATTTGAAGGACCTTATGGGAACTCCCCAATAATACTATCTGCCCAGGTCGATGTGTTTACAAAGTCCTGAAATACTCCACCAGAGCTCTGGCTTCTTCCTCAGGTATATTTTGATCGAGCATTGGAGTATTATTGAATTCCTCCAGGAGGTCTTTAGCTAACGGATCTTTTTCCAGCATTTCGGTGGGATTCATAATCATATTCATGACCCATTCCGGTGTACGTCGCTCCAGGATCCCCCGCTGAGGTGGTCCGATCAGTTTGGTGTCCACGTTATGACAGGCCACGCATTTGCTGTCGTAAATCTCCTTCCCTTTCACCGCCATTTTCCGGTCGATTTGTTCGGGAAGCTCTACGTCGGTGATCGGTCCTATTCCTTTATTCTGAAGATCCACCCGTTCGCTCGCCGGAACATTGGAATCCGATTGAGCGGGCGTATTCTCTTTTTCCTCAGTATTGCTGCTGGTTGCTTTATTATCTGTAGTGCCTTCCTCTCCGGATCCTCCACAACTGATGAAACCTAAAACCAATACCAGGGTGAAAAATTTTATGAAATGATGCATAATTTGTAATTTTTAGGAGAAAAAAATTTAGTGTTTTCTTAAAGCCGCCAATTTACGTAATTACTTATGATCACGGTAAAAAAAGTGGAATTTTTCGTTAGGTTTCAAACAAGAGCCTTTCTCCCGCCAATTCTTTTCCAAACAGTCCCGACTCGTAAGCCAACCGGCCATTGAGAAAAGTACGTTGGACCCTGGACTGAAACTCCTTTCCCTCAAAAGGCGACCATCCACATTTGTACAATATGTTGCCTTTGTCCACCTTCCAGGGATCCTGCCTGGAGACCTGTACCAGATCAGCCTTGTATCCTTCCCTGATGTATCCCCTGTCCCGGATCCTGAAACAGACAGCCGGAGCATGCGACATTTTATGAACCAATTGGGTCAGGGTCAACCTACCCTCGTGCACGTGTTCCAACATTTGCACCAGGCTGTGCTGTACCAGAGGGAGTCCGGACGGGCATTTCACATAAGGATTTGTCTTTTCTTCAATAGTGTGCGGCGCATGATCAGTAGCTACGATGTCCAATCTGTCATCCAGCAGTGCTTCCCAGAGTGCATGGCGGTCGTGCGGGCGCTTGATAGCCGGATTGCACTTGATCAGTCCGCCTTTCATTTTGTAGTCCCTGCTGTCGAAGGTCAGATGATGGACGCACACCTCAGTCGTGATATTCTTCTCCGCGAGCGGGACCGAGTTGTCAAATAACCTGACTTCATCAGCGGTAGAAATGTGCAATATATGGAGTCGGCTTCCGTGCTTCCGGGCCAGAGAAATGGCCAGCGAACTACTGAGGTAACACGCCTGCCGGCTCCGAATATCGGGATGCAAAACAAAGGGAATATCGTCACCGTAAATATCCTGAAAAAACGCGGTATTCTGAAGGATCGTGGTTTCGTCCTCGCAGTGAGTAGCAATCAGCATGGGCGTGTTACTGAAAATTTTCTCCAACTGATTCTCATTGTCTACGAGCATATTGCCTGTACTCGATCCCATAAATATCTTCACCCCGCAAACCTGCGAGGGATCGGTATTCATCACCTCTTCGTAATTGTCATTGCTGACCCCCATAAAGAATGAATAATTGGTATAACTACTTCCCGCAGCTATCAGATACTTTTCTTCCAGCTTTTCCTGCGTCAGGGCGGGGGGTTTGGTATTGGGCATTTCCATAAAACTCGTCACTCCGCCGGCCAGGGCAGCTTTGGATTCGGTTGCGATATTGGCTTTATGGGTCATCCCCGGTTCTCTGAAATGAACCTGATCGTCGATGACCCCTGGCAACAGGAAATCCCCCTTCAGATCGATGTTCTCATCCACGGCCGTATCGATGGTGCCTATCCGTTCGATGCGGTCCCCCGTGATCAATAAATCACCCTGGAGGATCTGACCTTCGTTGACTATTGTTGCATTTCGTAAAGCTGTTTTACGCATATCCTGTAAGTTTACTTACTTTTGTGAGTTAGGAAATTGAATTTACCATTTCCGGTGAAAGAATACCAGAATTAAACCTGGGTTTTCAAAATATATTGGATTAATTATGAACATTGGGAAGGCCCGAATCGGGATATTAGGAGGCGGTCAATTGGGAAAAATGCTCAATTATACAGCCAATCAATGGAATCTGGCTCTTTCTTTGCTCGACAAAGATCCTACTTTTCCCGGTGGGGTCAATGCCTGGAATTTTGTAAAGGGTGATTTTCGGGATTATAAGGATGTTCTCGACTTTGGCAGTGATCTCGATGTCCTGGGAGTCGAAATCGAACACGTCAATATCGAAGCTTTGTACGAATTGGCCGGGAAAGGGGTTCGGATTCATCCCCACCCCCAGGCGCTGGAAATCATCAAAGACAAATACCTCCAAAATCAATTTTTCCTCGACCATGGATTGCCGACGGTTCCATTTGAAAGCTACCAATCAAAAGATGAAGTCGTCGCTGCATTCCACGAAGGAAAGATTCGGATTCCTTTCGTTCAAAAAACCAGGGGCGAAGGTTACGACGGCCGGGGGGTGCAGCTCGTAAGAGAACATGCGGAACTGAGCGGGTTGATGGAAGGAACGTGCATCGTGGAAGGAATGGTCCGCATCCGAAAAGAACTCGCTGTCGTCACCGCCCGCAATGAGGAGGGGGAGATCCGGTGCTACGATCCGGTCGAAATGGTTTTCAATGAACAAAATATGCTGGCCTACCTGTACGCTCCCGCCGATATCCCGGACCATATACAGCAACCCCTGATGAAGATTGCCCGGGACACGATGGAAACCTTTGGAATCAGTGGCTTGCTGGCCATTGAATTTTTCTGGACCGAAGACGACGAAATTCTGATCAATGAGGTGGCTCCACGTCCGCACAACAGTGGCCATCATACGTTGGAAAACGCTGTTACCAGTCAATTTGAGCAACACCTCCGGGGGCTCCTCAATCTGCCTCTGGGAAGTACTACGATGCTCCAACCCGCTGCTATGATCAACCTTCTGGGAGAACCTGGCCATTCTGGTCCACCTACCTACGAAGGCCTGGAAAAAGTATTGGCCCTGGACAACGTACACGTCCATATATACGGAAAACCAGAAACACGCCCTTACAGGAAAATGGGACATATCACCGTGGCAGGAAATGACCGCATCGATATAGAACATAAGATCCAATTGATTCAGACACACTTAAAAGTTATCAGCACATGAACGCAGAAATAAGCATCATCATGGGGTCCGATTCAGATCTGCCTATTATGAAACAGGCAGCGGAATTCCTGAACGAACTCGAAATTCCATATGAATTGACCATCGTGTCCGCCCATCGTACACCCGACCGGATGGTGGAATTTGCAAAGAGCGCCCGGTCAAGGGGGCTCAAGGTGATCATTGCAGGAGCAGGTGGCGCAGCACATTTGCCGGGGATGATAGCTTCCCTCACCACTCTTCCGGTCATCGGCGTACCTATCAAGTCGACCAATAGCATCGACGGCTGGGACAGCGTGCTGTCTATTCTTCAGATGCCGGGTGGTATCCCGGTAGCCACGGTAGCTCTCAACGGAGCCAAAAACGCGGGTATCCTGGCTGCTTCCATGCTGAGTATGACGGATCAGACCATCGCCCGGAAACTGGAGCAATATAAAATCACATTGAAGGAAAACGTCGAATATAAGATCAGCCAGATCAAGGAACAATTTCCGTCCGATTTTTGATCTAAAACAAAAAAGATCTGTCCCATATGGATGGAACAGATCTTGTCCAATTTTCAACTTTTTAACCAAAAAAGTAACCGAAGTCAGTCTTATTTCCGGCTCCGGTCAATGAAGATTATAGTTCCTTAGGATACGTCGAGGCCTGGACGGACGCTCCTATTTTCCTTGCCGATCATCCACAAACCATTGGCTGTATAATACCAACTGGATAAAAATCCTCCCCCACTCTTTTTGGTCCTCGAAATCTGGATATAAATCCGCTCCCCATTCGCCAGGTTGTAAGGCACCAGGTAGTATTCACCCGGAACAGACCAGGCCATCTGACCGTTAAGGTACACGATGCCCAACTTGGAGGAAACCACAGAACTTTGGATTTCTCTGCTGTGAATTTCCGCAGTGTGAGTAATCAGGTTGAGGACCTGCTGAAAATCCTGGGATTCGAATGCAAATGTATCCGTGGATACCCAACTCACTTCCGTGGTATGCAAAGGAGCAGGAAGGAGGTATTCAGGGCGACGGATATTAAACAGCGTATCGCCGTCTGAATCTGATTTCCCGATATTGTTCAAGGCTTCAGTAAATGCAGGGGCATTGAAAAAGTAATCAGCGCCAAAATTATCTTTGGGGGTTAAATCCTGAAATCCGTTGTCGATCTGACAAGAATAGATCAATAGAAATAGTAGAATAAATCTCATGGTCATTTATTTATTTAACAATTTGTGAAATGTACTAACTCATAGGAGGAATTTCAAATGAAGCCAGCAAGGTCAAAATCACAAAAACAATACCATGACATTTTACTTTAATATATAAAAATCTTCATATATTTATTAATTCAATACGTGCAAAAATGCACATATTGTTAAAAAATATATTATTAGGAAATAAGCACATACACTTTAAGTGTACTCCATAGACCAATAGATATAACACTTATTTTGCATGGAATTTTGAGGACAGCAAACGTGCTGTTTAAGCGGACTAAAAACAGCCAATAATTTTAACAAATATATTTTTTTTCCAGATGTTTTCCCTCTGATGTCCGGGGGGGATAAAATCGATTAGTCGCATACACGATGTAATTATTCATTGGGACTCGGAGCTTTGGATCCCCAGGAGACCCGATCAGATGGATAATATCCGATGCCCATGATTTCAAACCGATCCTGCTGCGCACCCAATCGCTGCGAATAATCCTCCCAGTCCCGTTGAGCGGCAGGGCTCCATCCAATTTCCCCATAACCTGGTAATCTGGGGAATGCCAGATAATCGATATCCTTGAGATCGGTAATGGTCTCCGCCCACAGGGCCGTTTCCACGCCGAGAATATCGTCCCGGCTGATTCCTTCTTCAAAGGTAGCGGGATCCCAGTTATACGCTTCATCCACTTCGATATAAGCCGCCCAGTGCAGTCCGATGCGGCTCGTAGAATCGTACTGCATATCAATATAGGCTTTTGTGGCCGGCGACATCAACACCCGGACACCCTGTTCGATTCCTTTCCTGGCATTATCCCCTTCTTCCCAGTACTGCACGATGGTTCCAGGCACTAGTCTGGCATGCGCGATTTCATCCCAGCCAATTATGGTTTTACCCGTAGCCTGGACGATGTCCTGGACCCGTTCTATAAAAGGGATATAATCTTCCATGGGTGTCACGTGTGATTCATCCCCTCCAATATGAATGTAATCTCCCGGAGTGATAGCTGCCAATTCCCCGATCACGTCTTCTACAAATTGGTAAACTACCTCCCTGGTCGTACACAGCGTACTGAAACCCACTTCCGTGCCCGTATACAATTCCGGAGACCGGTTGTCGCAATTGAGCTCGGGATAGGAAGCCAGAGCCGCATTGGTATGGCTGGGCATATCGATCTCGGGGACTACCATAATATGGCGAATCCTGGCGTATTCCACTATTTGTTTGTACTCATCCTGGGTATAAAAACCTCCTTTCCCACCGCCCACTTCTGTACTTCCACCGATCGTGGTCAACCTGGGCCAGGATCTGATCTCGATCCTCCATCCCTGATCATCGGACAAATGCAGGTGCAACCTGTTAAATTTGTACATGGCCAGATAATCTATGTATCGTTTCACCACGTCCACCGGGAAAAAATGTCGCGCTACATCGAGCATGGCTCCCCGGTATTCGTATTCGGGGTAATCCCGGATGGTTCCCGTGGACAGCATCCAGTCGATATCCTGTATGGTTTGGGATTCGATCTCCGGGGGAAGCAACTGACGAAGTGTAGCGATCCCCATCGTCAGT
This sequence comes from uncultured Bacteroidota bacterium, assembly GCA_937876435.1. Lineage (GTDB taxonomy): Bacteria > Bacteroidota > Bacteroidia > Chitinophagales > Saprospiraceae > Membranihabitans. The sequence continues at coordinate 2,098 of CALEIL010000298.1, read as the reverse complement.
CCGGCCGCATCCGGAGCTTTGAGATCGATCCCCGAATCCGTGATTTCCAATACATAACCTTCCCTGCCCAATTCCCGATCGGTGGCATCGAGGTGTAAATAAATTTGTCCTTTGGGAGGGGGCACGATGGTTTCTTCGACCTCCAGGTCAAAGCCCGTAGCAGGCCCGAGTACGGACGCCAGATATTCCCCCGCCAAAGCCACTTCCTGATTTCCGGCCTCCACATAAATATTCATATCGTGCCTGAGCTGAAATTGATTTCCGTCCGACACGACCGAAACCGGTATGGGGATAAGGGCTTCATTAGACAAATCGGTTGGGGGGTATGATTGGTTGCAGCTCCCCAGGATACCAATTATAAAGCTGCTCAACAGAGCCAAAAACGGAAGTACGGCAGGTCTCATATTCGTTTATTTATCAGGAAATGATTATTTCTCTAAATATAATACGTCCAATCCAATTACCTGTCAACGGACAAGATAATTATACCACAGGATCCACTGGATTGCGTGAATAATTTTTAATCACCGCTTCGTGTAACACCTCCAGAGGATGAAGAGCCCTCTTCCCCACTCCATCCAGGATCTGATGCCTGCAACTGACCCCCTGCGCTACCGGAATAGCATCCTGATTCAGGCTTCGCATGGCGGGAAATACCACAAGCTCACCGACCTTCATCGATAATTCGAAATGCTCCGACTCAAATCCGAATGATCCGGCCATACCACAACATCCCGAAGGGATATATTCTACGTGATGATTCTCCGGTAACGACAGCAGCGTGACCACCGATTCCTTATCGGACATGGCTTTGAAATGGCAATGAAGGTGCACAGCCATCGTCCTTTCAGTGCCGTCGAACGAAGCCGAACTGATCTGATTGGTCCGGATTTCATCGGATAAAAATTCTTCGACGGTCCATGCCCTGGTGGCCAGTTGCAATGCCTGTTCCCGTTCCTTCCCCCTCAATATCTCCGGATACTCATCCCGAAAACTCAGGATCGCCGAGGGCTCCACTCCCAGGATCACCGCATTGGGTTCGGTCAGGATGGCTGAAAAAACTTCTACGTTGTGCCTGGCGATATTTCGACCTTGTTCCAGGAATCCTTTTGAAAAAGCTGCCCTGCCGCTTTCTTTGTGTTCCAGATGTACTACTTCATATCCCAGGTATTCCAGAAGCTCCACCGCTTTGATTCCGATTTCCGCTTCGTTGACATCGATGAACTCGTCAATAAAAATATAAACTTTCTTCTCCTGCGTAACGGGACTTGCAGACGTGTGATTCTTCATCCATTTTTTCCAGGTAGGAGCCGAAACCGGAGGAAGAGATCTTTTGGTGTGGAAACTCGCTGTCTTTTTGATCAACGTCCCAAAATTCCGGATGACAAAATTGGATATCCCGGGAATCCCGGCGGCCAGCCGGTACAAATCGTAAAACCGCAGGATCATGTAATCCCGGATCGATCTTCTATGGTTTTTGTAATACTGCGCGTAATACTCCGATTTCAATTTGGTCATATCGACATTGGACGGGCATTCATTTTTACAACCCTTGCACGAAAGGCAGTGGTCGAGCACTTTCATGACCTCCGGAGAATCAAACGTCAGGACATTCTGATCCCCTTTCATATATTCCCTCATCGCATTGGCCCGGGCGCGCGTGCTATCCTCTTCGTACCGCGTGGCCATATGGCTCGGACACATGGTATCGCCCGTTTCTGCCAGTTTCCGGCATTCCCCGGTACCGTTGCATTTTTCTACGACGCTCATCATTCCTCCCCCATTTTCAAACTTATAAAAGGTGTCATAGCCCCAGTCCGGTTCGCCAATACTATACCTCAGAGCGGTGTCCATGGGAGGAGCGTCGACGATTTTGCCAGGATTGAAAAGATTGTGGGGATCCCAGATAGACTTGACCTGACGCCAGATATCATACATTTCTTCACCTACCATCATCGGTAAAAATTCGGCTCTCAACCTGCCATCACCATGTTCTCCACTCAGCACGCCTTTATACTTTTTGACCAGCCTGGCGCTGGCCGTACTTATATCCCGGAGCCCTTTCACTCCTTCGGCCGTTTTGAGGTTGAGGATAGGC
>CALEIL010000297.1 GCA_937876435.1 uncultured Bacteroidota bacterium | reverse complement strand
GTCAAAAAATATTTTAAAAAACATTGATAGCTACTTAAATTTCCGCACACTAGAACCCAAATTCAATTCGCACCAATCAATAGATTTTTACTATATTACCCTTCACTAAATCAATGCTTATGTCACTTCTAGGTTGGATTATCATAGGAGGAATCGCCGGCTGGCTCGCCAGTCTGATGTGGAAAGGCTCGGGTTCAGGTTTGATCATCAACATTCTGCTCGGTATTGCCGGCGCTATCGTAGGAGGCTTTGTCTTTGGCTTGCTAGGAATGGAGTCTACTGGAACCTGGGGTTCATTCATCACGGCTGTGGTGGGTGCCTTTTTACTGCTGTGGATACGTTCGTTTTTGATGCACACTAAACGGCCATAATTATCAATCAGGAATCCGATCTCGTTTACAAATGGAGGCTGATTCTGGGCCCCATTGATCCGGACAATTCAGAGGAAGAAAGCCTGGATGAATCAGCAGACCCGCCTGAAGGTGAATCTGACGATAATTCTGAAGATAAACCCGAAGCTGGCCGGGAAAAAACGAAAGGCAAGCCTGGAGAAGTTAAATTGGAGGAAGACGACCAGAGGATAGACAGGACTTTATCCCTTTTGTTTGACCACACCGAAAACGATGTACTGAAACGATCCAAAGTTCGTCTCAATACCTGGTTGGGGGATATACGCGAGCTGTTTCCGCATCAACAAACCCTGTTTTTACAAAAGGAAGCCATTGATAAAATGGGCATCGGTTCCTTGCTATTTGAAAAGGAAGTTTTTGATTCTCTCACCCCCGATATTGACTTAATTCGCACGATCCTGGAATTGAAAGACCAGATTCCGCCTGACCGGACAGAGGACATCAGGGATCTGGTTCGACGATACGCCCGGGATGTCGAAGAGAAAATCCGATGGTCCATCGAAAATACGTTGAGCCATCATTTTGAAAAAGGACAACCCACCATTTTCCCCCGTAAAAACGAAATAGATTGGCCCAAAACCATCAAACGAAATCTAAAAAACTATCAATCCGATTTGAAATCCATCGTGCTCAAACAAAAATTTGGGTATGAAAAAAAGAAGCAGGGCTTTCCGGTCATATTACTGGCCGTCGATTCCAGCGGAAGTATGATGGAATCCATGATTTTATCGGCTATCATTGGTTCGATCCTGGCTCACATACGCACGATCGAAACCCGCTTGATATTATTTGACCACGAAGTGGCTGATCTGACCGATTATCTGGAGAATATCGTAGACCTCTTGTTTCACATCGAGCTTGGTGGAGGTACCAACATCCTAAGGGCATTAAACTATCTGCATACTCAGGTTCGGCATCCGGAGGAAACCTATATATTTCTGATCAGTGATCTGTACGATAACCGGACCGATGAGGGAGTTTATCGTAAAATCCTGGAACTCCAGCACGAAGGCATCTCGGTTCATTGTATCCTGTCGATGGACGACAAAGGATCCTATCGGTATAATAAAAAACTGGCAACCGCACTCACGGATGTCGGGATCCCGTGCTATTCCTCTTCTCCCGACCAGTTCGCGGAGGTGCTGGGAGAAGCGGTGGCGCAGAGTGGGAAGTGAGAGGTTGGGTTGTGAATCATACATATGATTCCAGAATTTGCCTCGCTAAGAATTTCTCTTCAGGAAAGGTATGATATAATGGACTCTTTTGCGATAATAGATGTACTGATCCCCAAAGGCGGTGACCAGATCCCTTTTCTCGTAATATAGGCACATCAAGATATAGACCGTCATCCCTACTGTGAATATCAGATGTCCTACAGTCCCCGGGCGAATTCAAATCCGATCAGGTATAAGAAAGTTTCGAAAAACACCACGTGACAAACCGTGGCAAACAATAAATAAAATATCTTTTTCATGATCGAATGTTTTTTTCGTTGCATAGAGATTTTGATGATAGGACGCTAAGTCAGATCATAGATCGGTCAGGGCTGGATTGCAATGAATAGCGAGTAGACAGGAGGGAAACCCCCGGTATTCACTAGTGCACGAAAATCTAAATACATATCATGTTTTTATTCATCTTTTTTG
>CALEIL010000296.1 GCA_937876435.1 uncultured Bacteroidota bacterium | reverse complement strand
TAACGTTCGTCGATTTCGTTGTTGATCACCAAGCCATAGGACCGGGCTACTGCGGGCATCAATTGCCAGAATCCTTTTGCCCCTGCCGGAGATCCGACATTGTCCAGGTTTGATTCGGCTACCGCTACGTACTTAAAGTCTTCCGGGATATTCTGCTCTTTTAGAATCTTTTCGATAGTCGGAAAGAATCGATGACTTCTTTTGATATTGAGAATCGTACTGCTGTGGTAATACGAATTGACCGTCAGTTCCCTTTCAAGCCGTTCCCGAACGTCTTGATTTTCAAGCGGAACGCGTTCACCTGCAAAATTAAAATCCTTGAAAAGATGAACGGCCCTGATTTGTTGGGGCAATGCATTTTCTTTTACTTCGAGCGTGACATGTACAGGAGCAGGATCCGCCATGGCGGGATCTGCCGCAGCGTTGGGCGCTATGTAGCCATAAATCATTCCAAGAGTCAGGATGATCCCTGTACCGTACAATACGGGTTTTGAAAAAATAGACATCAGGATTGGTTTTTAGGTTTTTTGAAAATGGGCACCGTGGAACAGGCTTCTCCGTACATGATACTTCTGGCCACGGGAATCAGCCTGGTGGTCAGATGTACGTATGCACTCTCCGGCACAGGCTTTTGACTGCATCCTTTGATGACAACCGGCACGTCCTGGTATTGACTGTAATCCAGATTTTCCAACCGGATGCGATATTCTTCTTCGATCAGGGATTTTTTTGTTCCCAGAAATATTTTGCTAGCATGAGGAACCAGGTAAGTCGACACCAGCATAAAAGCCCAGGTGGGAATGATCGCATCGGTCGAACAATGCACTGCGACCGCTTTGTGATCGTACACGGTCCAGTCCACTGCTTTGAGCGATTCCCTGAAATCCTTTTCGATCAGAATCAGATCCTTGAACAAATATTCCCTGAGGTCAAATTCTACAATATCCACCGTCGGAAAATAGTGTTCCAGATTGATCGTTTTCAGTTTACTGTTGGCGACCCTGTTGACCAGCACTTTATCATTGTTTTCCATGGTTTATTAATTTTCGCTTGAATTTCTCAAGGCTTCTCCCGCTACGACGGATTCATCTCCGATGACCTGCTTTTTATCCTCAAAATCTTTGAGAGCAGGAAGATCCTGGATGGATTTTAAACCAAAATAGTCCATAAATTTGGGCGAAGTTCCGTACAGAAGCGGTTTGCCTATCGTTTCTCCCCTCCCCACTATGGTGACCAGTTCTTTGTCGAGCAGCTTTTGTATCGTATAATCACAATTAACCCCTCTGATTTGTTCAATGACCGTCTTGGTGACGGGTTGCTTGTAGGCGATGATCGAAAGCGTTTCCATGGCGGTTTTGGACAGCTTATCGTTTTGGATTTGTTTCAGGTACGTCGTGATGGTATTTTCGAAGGCGGGCCTGGTCATAAAACGGAATCCACCGTTCATTTCGAGTATTTCAAAGCTCGATTCCCCAGATTGATACTCATCGGTGAGTTCCTCCACCAACCGCCCGATTTTCTCTTCTTCAAAGGTTGCTTCAAATCTTTCCTGCAGACAATCCAGGATCTCCAGGATGGTGATGGATGGATTGGCCACGAAGATTAAGGCCTCTATGTGTTGTTTTAAATGATCTGTATTTATCATCGTTTTTATCCTTGAATCAATCAGTGAACCAGCAACTATATATTTTATTTGGAAAGTGGAGTTCGGTACACTTAGTCAAATATGAAGATACAAAAATTTTTGGGGAATGTTTCTCGTAAAGCCACATAGAGATTTGGGATTAATGATTTCGGATTTCGATCACGCAAATCCGCAAAAGGTTTTAGAGTAGATTATTTCAGAATTAGGATTCTGAAGCAGGCGCAAGGTATCCGTGAAGGGGATTCTAAAGCCGATATGGTCGGATTTCAGTTTTCGCAAAGCCGCTAGCTCGCAGAGATAGTATCTTGCAAAGCCGCAAAATAGCAGAGAGCGTGGCCTCCCAATGATCTCGCTGATTTGCGCAGAATAGAAATAAAAATTCACAGATTTTAAATGCCGTGCTGAAAGGGGTATCTCTTGTAGGTGCCGGGTGGTATAGATTGATGAGCACTGATCATACTGATCACTGATTACTGATGACCGATCTTCTCCTCACACCTCCGGAGTCATCTCAAAATTTTATAAATTGCAGAAATTTTAAGAATGGCCAGGGATCGAAAAGTGTTTTTGTGTACGGACTGTGGATTCGAGTCTCCTAAGTGGGAGGGAAGATGTCCATCCTGCAAGGAGTGGAATACCATGGTGGAATATAAAATACCAGCTTCAGGGAAAGGTAAAAGGGAGTCCGCCGTCGGTAACCGCCCTGAAAACAAACCGGTATTGCTCCAGGAAGTGGAGATTTCCAAAAGGCAGCGCTGGCCGGTCAGTGACCAGGAATTGTCTCGTTGTCTCGGAGGGGGGATGGTGCCGGGCTGTCTGATGTTGCTCGCCGGGGAGCCTGGGATCGGAAAATCTACCTTATTGCTGCAGGTGGCGGCACATTTTCCCGGAAAGGTGCTGTACGTAAGCGGGGAGGAAAGCAACGAGCAGATCAAGATGAGGGCAGACAGGATGAATAAGAAGACCGACAATCTGTGGCTGGTCAGCGAAGTGGAGATTGGAAAAATCCAGCAGCACGTCGCTCAGGTAGCACCCGACCTGATCATTCTGGACAGCATCCAGACTACATTCAATCCCAACCTCGAAGGGGAACCCGGAAATATTTCCCAATTGAGGCACTGTACCATGGAACTTCAGCGACTGGCCAAGGAAGGCGGCCCGGCAGTATTTATAATCGGTCACGTCAATAAGGAAGGCAATATCGCGGGACCCAAAATTCTCGAACACATCGTGGATACGGTGCTGTATTTTGAAGGCGACCAGCAATACAATTACCGAATGCTCCGCGTCCATAAAAATCGTTTTGGCAGCACCGATGAGATCGGAGTATACCGGATGCAGCAATCCGGTTTGGAAATCGTCAAGGATCCGTCGATGATGTTTGCCAACCGGTATTCGGCAGATCTGAGCGGTTGTACCACTGCTGTGATGATCGAAGGGGGCCGACCTTTTATGGTGGAAGTGCAGGCGCTGGTGACTCCTACGGTATACGCAGCCCCACAGCGGTCCTCCACCGGATTTGATTTGAGACGCTTGTCCATGCTGCTCGCGGTGCTCGAAAAACGGTGTGGATTTCCACTGGGTAAGCAAGACGTATTCGTCAACATAGCGGGAGGTATCCGGGTCAATGATCCGGCCATTGATCTTGCAGTTATCGTAGCCCTCATGAGCTCCTTTCGGGACAAAGCCCTCAGTCGCGGAATATGCTATTGTGCTGAGGTCGGGCTCACAGGAGAGCTGAGGACGGTGCACCGCTTCGAGCAGAGAATTAAAGAGGCTGACCGCTTGAAATTTTCCCGGATCGTATGTTCTTCCCGCAACGAATCGATCCGGAAATTACCCAATAACATCGCAGTGAGCCCGGTTTCCAATGTTTCAGAACTCCTGGAGATATTGTTTGGATCGTAAGAAAGGGAATGATCGGCCTGATTATTGAGGAATTGGCAAAAAAAGCATCAGAAAGGTAGAATTATTACGTTTTCAGGCCGGAATTCCTAATGAAAATATAATTTTTTCAAGGCATCCTTAAATATTATAATTTCCTGACATTTCTTCAACCGTTTTAAGTACAATCTGTTTATTTTTGCGTGTAATACGAATGGCTTTACCGGTCATCGTTGAATCATATCAGATTCTGATCTCAGAACGTCCAAAATCGAATAAAATTCAAAGGAC
>CALEIL010000295.1 GCA_937876435.1 uncultured Bacteroidota bacterium | reverse complement strand
CCGGAGTGACGTAGTGGATAATGGATGGTCGATAGTGGATGGTGGATGGTGGATGGTGGATGGTGCACAATGGGCCGTGGCCCATTGGACGAAAGATTGCAACCCGTGGGACCAAAGGGGGGTTACAATGGGCCGTGGCCCATTGGACGAAAAGAGGATCTAAAAATTAATCAGATCCACATCAAATACCAACACAGAGTTGCGTGGGATGGCGGAAGATGGAGGGCGGCTTCCGTAGGCCAGATAGGAGGGGATAAACAACTGTCCACTCCCACCCTTCGACAACAAGGGGATACCGATTTGCCATCCCGGGATGACTCTGGTCAAAGCAAACTCTACGGCCGAACCCTGATCAAAAACGGTTCCGTCCAGGAGATATCCCTTATAATTGGCCAGAACGATGCTGGTCCCGTTGGGATGCTGTCCGTTCCCCTCCGTGGTGATCCGATAGTAGAGACCACTGGAGTGCTTTTCAGCTGTGATATTATTTTTCGCCAGGTATTCCTGAATAATTTCATCATCCACAGAGACCCAATCCACGTTCTGTTGTTGTTCGCCTTCACAAGACATCAATCCAACTACTGCCATCAAGGCTAAAGTAAAAATCCAATATTTCATTCTTCAGTTCTATTTTCACTAATAGGGTTTAACCCCAATTTTTTTCCTTCCTGTATCATAAACGCATAAGCAGTCTCATATGTGTTTTCTATTTCTCCTTCCAGGATCGCTTCCCGAATCCTGTTTTTGATGTCACCTATACGAGGGCCCGGTCTGATCCCAAAAGTATCCATGATCAATTGACCGTCGATCGGTGGCTGCCAGTTTCTGAGATGGTCGCTTTCCTCCACTTCCACCATCCTCTGCCGTACATTTTTGTAATTATTGAGGTAGGTCCGGACACGGGATTCATTTTTGGAGGTAATATCTGCCTCACAAAGCACCATCAGATCATCTATATCCTCACCCGCATCGAACAACAACCTCCGAATCGCGGAATCCGACGTTTCCTCGCTGACCAAGGCGATCGGTCTGAGATGAAGTCTGACCAGTTTGGTCACGTATTTCATCTTATGATCCATTGGCAGACGCATCCGCTTAAAAATCCGGGGAACCATACGGGCACCTACCATTTCATGACCGTGGAAAGTCCAGCCGTGTTCTTTTTCAAAACGCTTGGTTCTGGGCTTACCAATGTCGTGCAGCAACGCCGCCCACCTCAACCATAGGTTCCCGGACGAAAGCGCCACGTTGTCCACTACTTCGATTGTATGGTAAAAATTGTTCTTGTGCCCCTTGTTTTGAATAATCTCGACGTTGTTCATCAGGGAAAGTTCCGGCAAAATGAGGGGCATTAGTCCCAGGGACTCCATCAGCGCCAATCCGATCGAGGGCTTATCCGAACATAGAATCTTATTGAATTCAGCGGTCAGCCTTTCCTGGCTCACGATTTTAACCCGCTCCACATTCTGCGGAATGGCATCACGAGTTGTTTGCTCCAGTTCAAAACCAAGCTGTGAAGCAAAACGAACCCCCCGCATCATTCTCAGGGGATCATCCGAAAAGGTCCGGTCCGGATCCGTAGGGGTCCGTATCAAACCCGACTCCAAATCGGAAAGTCCGCCGAAAGGATCGATGATCTCAGGGTTTTCAAAATCCTTGACCGAAAACGCGAGGGCATTGATAGTAAAATCGCGGCGCAACTGGTCATCGTACAAAGTCCCTTTCTCGACCTCAGGATTGCGGCTATCTATACTATATGATTCTTTCCGCGCCCCCACAAACTCGATCTCATATTCTTCCCAATGAATCATGGCCACCCCATACTTACTGTACAGTTTGAGACCAGATTCCAGCCCCTGAGCTTCTGCAAAACGTCTGGCCAACAGGATCCCATCGTCTTTACATACTATATCGATGTCCTTGCTCTCACGTCCCAGAATCCTGTCCCGTACAAAACCTCCAATGACATAGGCCTCGGTCCCAAGATCTGAAACGGCATCGCTTATCTTTTCAAATAGAATTTTTTCCTTTGATCCCAAAAAAATCTTCGACATTATTTCCATACTAACGATTAAACCCGAATCCGTCACACCATGACTTCATAGTCAGCAAAATGCTCCTCAAGATCATCCAATATCCCAAACAAAACATCGTGATCAAATTCGGTCACCAGTTTTTGCCGGAAAGCTTTCACTCCAGGCAAACCTTTAAAATAATTGGTGTAATGCCGGCGCATTTCCACTACACCCAATCGGGGACCTTTCCATTCCAGTGAAAACCGCAAATGTTCCCTGGCCGCTTCTACCCTCTCCTCAATAGTCGGTGGCTCCATATGCTCACCCGTCTTTATATAATTTTTTATCTCCCGGAATATCCAGGGATTTCCGATGGCAGCTCTTCCGATCATCACCCCATCGACCCCATACCTGTTTTTATATTCTACGGCTTTTTCCGGTGAATCAATGTCACCATTGCCGAACACAGGAATGTGCATTCGCGGATTATTTTTGATCTCGCCGATCAGGGTCCAGTCCGCCTCCCCCTTATACATTTGCTTTCGGGTTCGTCCATGCACGCTGATGGCTTTTATTCCGACATCCTGAAGTCTTTCCGCCACGTCAACCACGTATTTGGTCCGATCATCCCACCCCAGCCGTGTTTTTACGGTGACCGGCAAAGCGGTCGATTCCACGATGGCTTTGGTCAGAGAAACCATCCTGTCCACGTCCTGTAAGATCCCGGCACCTGCCATCCGGCAGACCACATTTTTCACGGGGCATCCGTAATTGATATCCAGTATTTCTGGTTTCGCTTCTTCTACCAGTTCGGCCGCCTGCCGCATATGAGCTTCATCGCTTCCGAATATCTGTATTCCGATCGGCCGTTCGTAGTCGTATATATCCAACTTCTGTACACTTTTATCGGCATCTCTGACCAGACCTTCTACCGAAATAAACTCCGTATACATCATATCGACCCCGTTCTGCTTGCACACAAAACGGAAAGGCGGATCGCTCACATCTTCCATCGGCGCCAAAAGCAGTGGGAACTCTCCCAAATCTATATTTCCTATCTTAACAGACATTCCCTATCTTCAACCAGTTTTACCAAAAAATATTCAATGGCACAAAGTTACGAAAAACACCCCATTATATCGATCATCTATCTGTTACTGTTGGTGCTAGCCGGAGCCTTTGTGTTTTCCATCCTATCAGCCATCGTCGGCTTTATGCTCTACGGCCCGTCATTCATGAAGGAATTGACCGCCATGGGCTATGGCGAAGGGGATCTGAACTTTATGA
>CALEIL010000294.1 GCA_937876435.1 uncultured Bacteroidota bacterium | reverse complement strand
GCGTCGGATGTTCGGAAGCATCAGCACCGTGGTGGATGTTGTAGGACATAATCGTGATCTGTTGAGCGGCAACAGGGGAGACCCTGCCAATCGCACTAAACACTGAAATGATGAAAAAGCAAAATATTTTCATATCTCGATTCAGTTTATCCGAGAATCGATGATGCCCATTTTCTCCATCAGAAAGGTGGCATTTTTATTTACTGCAACGCCTTTATGTAACTTGTAATCAAAATGGAGTTCCCCCTCGATGATCTGACTTTCGAAGCTGTAGTTTTGGATGGTAGGGCCATGGATGTCCTCAAGTTGTCCCAATGCAATATCGTGGGTAGCCAAAATAGTCATGGCGTTTTGGTTTTTGAGGTGAAGTAAAACCTGTTTGCTGCCAAAATATTTGTCGTCGGAATTGGTCCCACGGAGGATCTCATCGAGCAATATCAGATAAGGTTTTTCGGAATGATCCAGTGTCCGGATAATGTGTTGCAGCTTTTTGAGTTCGTCGTAAAAAAGAGACGTGTGTTCCTGGATCGAATCCGACTTCCGAAAGGATGTCAATAGCCCGTAAAGGCCGGTATCAAATTCATCGGCTGCTACCACACTCCCGGCCAGAGCCAGGACCTGATTTACCCCTACCGATCGGAGAAAGGTGCTCTTACCCGACATATTGGAACCCGTGAGGAGGATGACTTTGAGGGGGGAGGTGAATTCCAGCGCATTGCCGATATTTTCCTCATCGGGAATAAAAGGATGCCTGATGTTGGATCCCGAGATTCCTGTGGCTCTTTCCAGGGTAGGGAAAGTATACGATGGATTATTAGAAGCAAAGGTAGCCAGGGAAAATACCGATTCGACCCAGGCTATCTCGTCCAGCCATTTGGGTACGTTCTCCGAATGGGTTAGCTGCCATTTGTTTAACATGCTCAAGACGATGAAATCGTATCCTAAGAATCCGTTTAGAAGCACCCCTACTATGGGATTGGCCCTGCTCTCCAGTAGATCGAATCGTTTTTGAAGTTTTCTAAATTCTACGTGTGCCTGAGCCAGGGACCTTTTTTTGTCCTGAAGAAGCTCATCCTGGTAGTCAGCCTGTACGATCGCCTTAAGCGGTTCGTTGTAATTTCTGAGCGTCTTGAGGTTTTGCTCCGCCCGGTGGAGCACCTTGGCGGTGGTTTTGTAAAACAAGCCGGTCATAATGAGGTTGAGGATAAACCCATATAATATCAGGTTGTTGTTTTGCGTGATCATAGCACCGACGATGCTAGAGAGGATGATGATGGGAAGGATCCATCGAAGGAGTTTTATCCTGCCATATACAGCGGAAGACATCAGTGGAACATCCGATTTGAAAGGGAATTCATTTCCTGAAAAATGAACGAGTGCATGAGCGAGGACTTCCTGGCGTAGCCCGGTTTCACCTACTACCGAACCGATCGCTCTCTGTCTGGCCTGAATAGTATCCACATCATAATCGGGATCGATCAGCCATCCGGCCAGTTTTTTTCTGCCCGGTTCACTAAAGCACCGGTTGAGAAGGTGGTAAAGCGTCCGGGGTCCGAAGATGTCCAGATCCGCTGTATAGGTTAGATCCTGATGAAAAAGGTTGCCATCTGGTAAAAAAGAGGGCTGTTGATTCAGAACTGAAATTTCGTTTTGGTTGATCCGGATTAGATTGTCCAGAACGGATTGTCTGTATTTTATGGACAGGTGTTTATTGACCAGATAAAAGAATAACGCGGTCAATAGAACGGCGCTTATCAACCACGGGAGCGTCTGATCGCCGACGAATATATAATAAACGCTGAGAACTATCGCCGCAAAAACCAAAAATCTGATCGTGGAGTATCGTCGGATCCGGCCTTTCACACTCCGAAGCTCTTCGACCAGATTGTCAATTCTGGTTTGGTAACTTTTTACAATCGCTGCAGTATCGCCCATTAATCTACCTTGATTTCGGGATTGAGGATAATTTCAAAATTTATGGATTTGGCGATAAAGCAACTCTCGTGGGCTTTTTTGTGAAGCTGGATCGCCAGTTCCCTGTTTGCGGAATTGGCAATCCGGACCCTCGGAGATAAAGTCGCTGACCTGATGTCTCCGTTTCCAAATTCCTTGATTTCCATCTCCATGGTCGGGTTGTCTACATAGTCGAGCACGACCACTTCATGAGCAGCGCACTGATGAAGATACCACAGCATATGGCAGGAAGAAAGTGAAGTCAACAACAATTCTTCCGGACAATACCGGTCTTTATTTCCCCGGAATGCAGGGTGGGATGATCCTTCTATGGGATGTTTGGAATCGACCCGTGCCAGGAAATCCCTGTCGTAGGCCGTGTAGGTCATCGTTCCGGCTCCCCGGTTGCCGATCCACGACAGATCCAGGCTGTACTTTTGTGTTTTACTCATTGATTTGATTTTCGGTTTATGTCTTTCATTTTTCGTATCGTATATCGGTCGATCATCCACACCATCAGGAAGGTGGTCAAAAGTACTCCGGCTATCCCGGTCAAAACGCCCAGCCAGAATGTCAATTCTCCTTCTCTTTTATAAAGCCTGTAGAACACCCATGATAAGATCAGCCAGGCTGATATATGAAAATACTGGAGTATTATTTTTTTGACGATCCAGTTGCTGGGGTTTTTAGGAAGGGCAAACGGAGGTATCCGGATAAATAGGGAAAGAAGTGCGATCAGAAACGTCAGGATCGCCCAATACAGATAGGATATTCCCAAAAAACCAATTGGCAGAAAAAATTCCAGACCATCCATCTATATCGTATTGTTACATGATGTTTCAAGCAAAATAGTTGAGTCTTCTCCAAATTATGATTCTGATTAAACCAGTCATATAGAAGAGGAAACAAAATTAATAAATCACCAACAAAGCACGTCAGATTTTGTCATCTGAAAATTTCCCGATGCGGAATACACATATTATTCCCATATGATATTGACAGGCATTCTTGCCTGAGGTACGCTCCATGCTTTGAGCTCCTCCGTCAGTTTGTTGTGAATCATATCTGATGGATTCCCACGCAGCCATTTGATCGTCGCGCTATAATCTTCTCCTGTGAGCTCTTCCAGAAACTGGTAGAGAGGATCCTTGATGCGCGGATATGAAGCGGTACGATAATCTTTGATGCCGGCCAGTTCGGCTGCTTTCGCGATCGTGTGATCCAGATTCCCCATTTCATCCACGAGTCCCAGACCGATGGCTTGTTTGCCCGTCCACACCCTTCCCTGGGCGATTTCATTGACTTCATCCCTGCTCATTTTTCGGGCATCGGCCACGCGTTCGAGGAATACCTCATAAATATGGTCTACTTCATTTTGGAGAATCATCTGTTCTCCCGGAGAAGAAGGGAAAAACGGCGTAAAAGCGGCGCTGTACCGGTTGGTCCGGACGGTATCCATATTGATACCGAGTTTTTCGTCCATCATTTTATCTACTTTGGGGAAAAGGATAAACACGCCAATAGACCCGGTAATGGTAGTAGGTTCTGCTACTATATATTGTGCCCCGCTGGCTATGTAATAGCCTCCCGAAGCAGCGTACGCACCCATTGAAGCAAGGACTGGTATGCCAGCTTCCTGCGTCAGTTTGAGTTCTCTCCATATTTTCTCGGAAGCCAACGCGCTCCCTCCGGGAGAATCAATCCGGACCACGAGAGCTTTGACGTCGTCCTCTTTCCGGATTTTACGAATGATCCTGGCGTATTGTTCTCCGGATATACTCCCGGCCGATTCATTGCCGTCGTGAATGCTACCCTCGGCGTAGAGGACGGCAATTTTGTTTTCTTTGGTGAGATTGTTTTTTAACGGCTCGGCCTGGTAGTACTCCTCCAGACTGAGGAAATTGATCTCCTCATCTTCTTCCAATCCGACCTTGTCCCTGATATATTGCAACATTTCATCCTTGTATAGAATAAGGTCGACGAGTCCGTTTTCTTTCGCCGACTGGGCGTTTCGAGATGAAAATTCATTGATCACCCTTTGCAGTGACAGGCTGTCGATGGAGCGATTGGTGGAGATGTCAGATAGTATTTCACTGTACATCGATTGCAGGTAGGAATTGGTCTGCAGCTTATTGGCTTCGCTCATATGGTCGAGCCTGAATGGTTCCGTAGCGCTCTTAAATTTACCGGCGAAATACGTTTCAAAATTGACACCGATCTTTTCTGACAATTCCTTGAAATGAGGAACAATGGCAGAAACACCCCGCAGGTCAATTCCTCCCTGAGGAAAAATGGCTACCTCATCAGCCAGAGTGGCCAGATGATACCCTCCTCCCGAATAATAGTCACTATAAGCGTATAGGAATTTATTGCTTTCCTTAAATTTCAATATGGCGTCTTCCAATATTTCCCTTTTGGTCTGTCCCAGGGTCATATTTCCCACTTCCATATAGATGCCTTTGATGTTTTTATCCTCAGCAGCGCGCTCTATAAGATCCGCGTAGTCGTGAATACTGAGAACCTTGGTCTGGTTCATGATATTGGTCAGACCCACCTCTGTCACGTTGTTGGTCAGTTCGGGTGCCATTTTATCCAGTTTCAGATGAAGGACAGAGTTGGATTCCAGTTTGGTTGCCTTTGTATCGGACGAATAAAACGAAGCTCCGATTCCGGCTATGATCAGAAATATCACCAATATAGCCAGGAGTACTCCCAGACATGAACCTAATATGGATTGAAAGAATGTTCGCATGAAAATGTTATTTTATGATCAGGAAGCGGTCACACCGATCGCTCCGTTCCCTACCTTACAAAGGTAATTCTTTGGCTGAAATATTAACAATATGATAGACCAGATGTTTGCCTGAGAAGATCAATGTATGAAACTTACCCGATGAACTCGTCTGGTGTACTCCTTTTGTAGAATTTCTGCCAATTTAATAAAATCCTCGTGATTGTCTGTGAAATGGAGTTGTTCGGCATTGACAATTACCACAGGGAAGTCCATTTCCATCCTGAAATAATCGAAATACCTGTCCTGGATGGATTGTAAATATTGGGTCGAAATCTGTTGTTCAAATGACCGTCCGCGTTTGTGAATATGATCTTTGAGCTGCTCCACTGGTCTGTGGATGTAAACCACCAGGTCGGGTGGACGCAGAAGAGGAGCCAGCGTATCATAGATCTGAAGAAAGAGGCGGTACTCCATTTCGTTGAGATTGAGATGTGCAAACAACCTTGTCTTGTCAAAAAAATAGTCTGATACGATAACCGGTGAAAATAATTGGCCCGAACTCATCGATGCCGATATCTGGTTGAAACGTTCAGTCATAAAAAACAATTCTACTGGCAGGGCGTACCGGGAGGGATTTTCATAGAAATGGGAAAGGAAGGGATTTTCAGAAAATTGCTCGAGGACCAGTTCCATATGGTATTGTTGGGCCAATTGTTTGCAGAAACTGGTTTTTCCACTGCCTATGTTTCCTTCTATGCAAATATACTTGTATGGAAATTCATGATTCATACGGTCGGCGTGTAATTAGAGACCCTGGATTCGTCGGTACAGGATGCGAGTAATTCACAGATCGTGTTACCAGATCGGGGATCGGCAAAGTCAGGAGCTATCTCGTGTAAGGGGATTAGAACAAATTTTCGCTCCTGCACGAAAACGTGGGGAATCTGTAGCTTATCAGAATCTATTATCCGGTCGTCAAAATACAGGATATCCAGGTCTATTTCGCGCTCCCTCCATTTTCTCCTGTATTGCCTGCCCAGTTTTTTCTCGATGGATTGTAATGTGAGCAAAAGGTGTTCCGGTGAAACCTCCGTGGACACTTCCACCACCTGATTGAGAAACGGAGACTGGTCGCGGATTCCCCAGGCATCGGTCTGGTAAATGGAAGATCGTTGTACGACCTTAATCTCGCATTTTTCCATTTCATCGATGGCCCGGGTCAAATAATATTCCCGATTACCTACGTTGGATCCCAGACCCAGGAAAACGCGACTTCGTGGCGTCATGACATATTTTCAATGATTCGTATCAAAACGTTTGTTGATAGCTGCAACGTATTTTCGAACCTCCTGTTTAACCTGCGGGGCTAAAAGAACCAGGCCGATCATATTGGGGAAAACCAGTGCGAGGATCATGGCGTCTGAAAATTTGATGACCGCATCCAGTGTTGCAGCAGCACCGATGACGACGAATAATAAAAACAACACTTTATAGGTCACATCCGCGGTACGTGTCCGGCCAAACAGATATTTCCACGCCTGGAGGCCGTAATACGACCAGGAAAGCATAGTGGACAGGGCAAACATAAATACCGCAAAGGTGAGGACGTATGAAAAACCCGGAATTTCTGTCTCAAAGGCCATAGAGGTGAGATCGACCCCCCCGATGCGCTGCCCGGTTTCGGTCAACATCACGTTGGCGAATTCGTCCAGGTCTCCATAGACAAAATACCCGTCCATATTGAAGAAAATGATGACCAGTGCGGTCATCGTGCAGATTATCACCGTATCGATGAACGGCTCCAGCAAAGATACCACTCCTTCACTGGCCGGATGTTTGGTTTTGACCGCAGAATGGGCTATAGCTGCTGATCCGACCCCCGCTTCATTGGAAAAAGCGGCTCTCCGGAATCCGGTAATCATGACTCCTACCAGACCACCCAGTCCAGCGGTAGGAGAGAAAGCTTCACTCATGATCAGCTTGAACGCCGGAATGATGTACTCATAATGGACGCCTATAATAACCAGACTGGCCAGGACGTACACACCCGCCATAAATGGAACGATTTTTTCGGTCACATTACCGATTCTTTTGATCCCACCAATGATGACAACCCCTACCAGAATTGCAATAAATAGCCCGAGGAGACTTTTCATAAAACCTCCCTCCAGGTTAAACTGTGTCATGATCTGCGCCACAGCCTGGTTGGATTGGAAGGCATTTCCGCCCCCAAATGAAGCTCCTACACAAAGTACGGCAAATATCACGGCCAGTATTCTTCCCAGATTTCTGAATCCTATGCTTTTCAGGCCTTTGGAAAGATAATACATGGGGCCTCCATATACGATGCCATTTTCCACATCCCGGTATTTGACACCGAGTGTGCATTCCACGAACTTGGAAGACATCCCCAGCAGACCCGCTATGATCATCCAGAACGTAGCCCCGGGTCCTCCCATGGAGATGGCCACGGCAACCCCTGCAATGTTACCTAGTCCCACGGTCCCCGAGATCGCAGCCGTCAGGGCTTGAAAATGGGATACTTCACCCTCCCGTCCTTCGATTTTGATCGTTTCGACTATATCGTCTCCCCTGGTAATCAAATCCTCACCCGGATGTACCTCCTCAGCGCCCTTTTCCACAAAATCGTACTTTCCCTGGACAACCCTGATCGCTAAGGGGAATCTCCGGATATTCACAAAATTGAAGTAGAAAGTAAAAAATGTGGCTCCACCTATCAATAAAATCAGAATGATTGGAATTTGAATGGTCTCGGTAATAGGAATAGAAGTGAGTACGAGGGCTTCCCAGGCGTCGGCCACGGGAGCAAACATATCATTGATCCTTTCGTCTAGCCCCTGAGCTGATGCGGCAAACGGTGTCAAAAATAATAGTAGGTAGGAAAAATATTTCATTCACTCGGTCTTTTGTTTATCTTTTGAATACCTTGACTACTATGAATACAAGGTGTATGCGGGATATGCCCCCCGATTCAGGTAGAATATTTGTGTATTGAAGTAGCAACTTTTATGGGTGTATGCTGGCTTGAAATGCAACTTATCAAAATTTTGCGATCGGAAAATTAAACTTATTTTCTGATTTCTGTGAATTTTTGTTAAATATGTTCAAGACCTTTCTCATATATAATACCTTTGTAGATATGAAACAATATAAGGATTTACTCAATCATATTCTGGAAAATGGGGCCGACAAAGGAGACCGGACGGGTACCGGTACCAGGAGTGTGTTCGGTTATCAGACCCGGTTTGATCTCCGGGAGGGATTTCCATTGGTGACCACCAAAAAACTTCATCTCAAATCGATCATCTACGAATTGCTTTGGTTTATCAAGGGAGATACCAACGTCCGGTACCTCCAGGATCACGGGGTGAGAATCTGGAACGAATGGGCAGATGAAAATGGGGATCTGGGTCCCGTTTACGGAGCGCAATGGCGATCATGGCGTGCGGCGGACGGTCGGGTGATCGATCAGTTGTCCCAGGTGATCGATCTCATCAGGAATCAACCGGATAGCCGAAGGATCATAGTCAATGCATGGAATGTGGGCGAACTGGATGATATGGCCCTGAGCCCATGCCATTGTCTTTTTCAGTTTTATGTGAATGACGGTGTGCTATCCTGTCAGCTCTACCAGCGCTCGGCGGATGCATTTCTCGGGGTACCATTTAATATAGCGTCGTATGCCTTGCTGACGATGATGATAGCGCAGGTCTGCCACCTGAAAGCGGGTGAATTTGTCCACACATTCGGGGATCTTCATTTGTATCACAATCATATAGATCAAGCCAGGCTTCAGCTTTCCAGGGCCGTTCGTGACTTACCCGAAATGCAGATTAATCCAGAGATTGATTCTATTTTTGATTTCAAATTTGAGGATTTTTCATTAAAAAATTACGATCCTCATCCGCACATAAAGGCCCGTGTTTCTGTCTAAATTAGAACGAATCTAAATAAATCAGTTTCGATGAATTAGGTTTGTTTAAAATGGAGTTAATCGTACTTTTGCCTCAGTTCTAATACCGTTAAGAAAAGTTTACAAATAATTAAAAGCCAGAAAGGAATGTACCAACCATTCAAGTATATTTTAGTAGTGCTCGCACTCTTACTGGTTTCAGGAGAGATTGCCTTTGGTCAGGGTGGTGATGTAGAGCTTGGAAGCAGTCTTTTCAGAACAAACTGCGCTCAGTGTCACAACAGGGACATGAAAAGTGATCTGACCGGACCTGCTCTGGGACCTTCGCTTGAAGCATGGGCTCAGTATCCACAGGAAGATTTATACCGGTGGATCCGGAATACACAGGAGTTGATTGCTGAAGGCCATCCAAGGGCGGTGGAAGTATGGAATGCCTGGAAACCTACCGTCATGACTCCCAATCCCAACCTGACGGACAACGATATTGCTTCGATCCTTGCTTTTATAGAAGGAACCTACAATGGAACGATCGGAGGGGGAGAGGCTACCACCACGGTGGCTACCACAACCGATACAGAAACCGGTCTCAACAAATACTGGGTGATCGGCGGTCTGGCCGTAGCGCTATTGGCTTTATCGCTGATCCTGTGGACGATTCTCGGCAAGTTGAATCAGGTGCAGGCTATCCAGGCGGGGGAGACTCCCCGGGACCGAACCTTCAAGGACCTGTTTACGGGCCGGACAGCGATCGGGATGTATATTTTGTTATTTGTGATTTTAGGTGGTTACGTAACCGTGAACAGGGCTGTGGATCTCAACAGACAACAAGATTACCAGCCTGACCAGCCTATCAAATTTTCGCACGTCACGCACGCTGGTCTCAATAAAATTGATTGTCAATACTGTCACGATGGAGCCCGCCGTAGTAAGCACGCGTTGGTTCCTGCGACCAATACCTGTATGAATTGCCACAGAGCGGTTCGGAAAGGATCCAAATATGGTACCGGTGAGATTACAAAAATATACGCATCCATCGGGTATGACCCTTCCAGCGATACCTACATAGAAGATTACGAGAATCTGAGCCAGGATGAAGTGAAGGCCGTATATACCAAATGGATAGCCGATCAGTACGTAGTAGAAAATGAGAAACTGGATTCCAGAGGAGAAGCATTGGTAGAAAATCAATGGAATCATATCGTAGAATCATTGACTACCGACGTGAAAAAGACCGTACAGGGACCTATTCCATGGGTGAAAATTCACAACCTGCCCGACCACGTCTTTTTCAGTCACCAACAGCACGTGATGGCTGGAGGTGTAGCCTGTCAGACCTGTCACGGACCCATCGAAGAGATGGAAACGGTGAAGCAGTTCTCGACCCTGGCTATGGGATGGTGTATCAATTGTCACCGTGAGACTGCGGTCAACTTCAACAACGAATATTACGAAATATACACTCATTATCATGAGGAAATCAAGAACGGAACGAGGTCGCAGGTGACTGTGGATGATATCGGAGGTACTGAATGCCAGAAGTGCCACTATTAATCGTATATAAGTATTTGAATCTACAAAAGTTAAGGAATAAAGTACTCAATCATGAGTTTGAATAATAAAGATTTGGTTTGGAACGGGTTAGGGGACTCCCGGAAAAATAAAGCTCAGAATCTGCAGGAAGAAGAGTTTTTTAACCTTCCTATACTCAATGAAGCTTCGAGAGAATCAGAATCATCTGATACCGGTAAAAGCAATAGAAGGGATTTTCTGAAGTACGTTGGATTTAGTGTAGGAGCAGCGGCGATTGCAGCCAGTTGTGAGACACCCATACGTAAAGTGATCCCGTACGTAACCAAACCCGATGCCATCGTTCCAGGAGTCGCGACCTATTACGCTTCCTCTTTTTTCAGGGGTGGGCAGTTTTGTCCGGTTCTTGTCAAAACACGGGAAGGAAGGCCGATTAAAATCGAAGGGAATTCTTTATCTCCCTTTGCAGGCGGTGGAACGAGTGCGAGGGTACAGGCATCAGTTCTGGATTTGTACGATCAAAGCCGATACCGCAATCCCTCCAAAAAGGATGAGAATGGAGCCTGGGCTTCTGTGACCTGGGATGAATTGGATGAAGAAATCATCGGGAAACTGAAATCATCCCGAAATATCCGATTGGTCACCAATTCTGTGATCAGTCCTTCCTATCAAAAAGCAATCGACGAGTTCGAGACAGCTTTCAATGCGCAAACCGTCGTATACGATTCGATGTCCAGTTCTGCCATTCTATTGGCAAATGAAGCTGACTTCGGCATCCGGATGATTCCCGCCATGGATATTTCAAAGGCAGAGTATATCGTGAGTTTTGGAGCGGATTTTCTGGGAACCTGGATTTCTCCGGTTCAATTCGCGAACCAATACGGGCAGCGACGAAAAATAAAAGACGCTTCCAATCCTGAAATGAATAAACTGGTAGCGGTCGAATCGGGCATGTCCCTGACCGCCAGTAACGCGGATGAGAAAATCCAGATTCGTCCTTCCGAACAAGGATTGGCCATTGCCACCCTATACAATTTGTTGGGGGCAGGTCCCCGGGTAAACGTTTCCGGAACTTTCGCCAGTGAGAAAGCAAACACTCAGTTGGAAAGACTGGCTCAGGAACTGAAAAAAGCGAAAACGTCCCTCATTATCAGTGATTCCAATAATACAGCGGAACAACGACTGATCAATAGAATCAACAGAAGTCTGGGCAACTACGGCACAACGCTTTTCCCAGCCCGGCCTATGTATGTCAAGCAGGGTGTGGATAAAGATTTGCAGCAGTTTGCTTCGGATCTTTCAGGAGGACGCGTGGACGCGGTCATTTTCCTGGACGATGCCAATCCGATCTACGACACGCCCTACGGGAGAGAAATTGAAGAAGCGCTCAAATCCGTTCCGACGGTCATCAGTGCCCAGTACGCCAGAAATGAAAGCGGGGAAGCTGCTCATTATCAGGCACCCGTAGATCATTACCTGGAAGCCTGGTCCGATCTCCACCCCTCCGCGGGTTACTACGCGATCGTCCAGCCTACGATTCACCGGATATTTGATACCCGAAGTGCCGCAGAATCGCTGCTGGTCTGGGCCGGTCACGATTTAGCGAAAGAAATTCAAGCCGGTGGAAAGGAAGAAAGACCTTACCACTCTTTTATACAATCCAACTGGGAAACCTTGGTTTTTCCGGGCCAATCCAATTACAGCATTTTTAAGACATTCTGGGACAACGTCCTTCATGATGGATATGTCCTGATGGGCGACCAGACGGAGCTCTTTGGTGAATTTACCGAAGGGACGGTCAATGGTCAGGATGTACACACACCTTCCGGAGGCGAACTCGAACTGAAATTATTTGAATCTGTCGGGATCGGAAACGGAATCTACGCCAATAATCCATGGCTTCAGGAAATGCCGGATCCCATCACCCGGGTGGTGTGGGACAATACGCTCCACGTTCCTATTCATTGGAACGGCAGCGATGATTTTGAAGTTTTCAACAACCTGGATGAGGATGGATCTCTGGTCGAGATTACGATCGGAGAATTCAACAAAAGTATTCCTACCGTCAAGCAATTTGGCCAGTTAACCAATACGGTTTCTGCGGCTCTCGGCTACGGTCGGAAAGTTTGCGGACGGGCTGGTCAGGATGTAGGAGTTGACTTCTACCCAGTGCTTCCGGTGGATTCAGATGGAAATATACAATACTTCGTGGGTTCGGTGGGTGTCAGCCAGCGCAATGGAGCGGATGATGAATTTGCTATCGTTCAGTACCACCATACGATGGGGGTCACCGGTCCGGATGAAACGGAAGGTGGAAAGATCATCAACGTCGATGAAAAAGCCATCACCAATTTTTTCACTGGTTTTCAAGGTTCATTGGTGGATCGTACCGTAATACGGCAGTCTACCCTGGACCAACTTCCTGAGAATCTGAAAGACCTTGGAGAAGAAAGAGCCCACGCGCAGTATCTCAACGATAAGACTTTGTATCCTTCTTATGATTATCAATATAAGCAGGGGCACCATTGGGGAATGTCGGTGGATCTGACCGCCTGTATCGGTTGTGGAGCGTGTCAGGTAGCATGCGTGGCTGAAAACAATGTGCCTGTTGTAGGTAAAAAAGAAGTCAACAGACACCACGAAATGACCTGGCTTCGAATTGACAGGTACTATTACGGAGAAGTGGAAAATCCACGGGTGGTTTATCAACCCATGATGTGTCAGCACTGCGACAATGCTCCGTGTGAAAACGTATGTCCGGTAGCTGCTACCGTGCACAGTTCCGAAGGAATCAATCAAATGGCCTACAACCGGTGTATAGGAACCCGGTATTGTGCCAACAACTGTCCATACAAAGTTCGTAGATTCAACTGGCTGGATTATACCACAGCAGATACTTTCCCGGCAAATGAGCCCAGTCCATATGGAGAAGAGAACTTCTACAGCGATGATCTGGTCCGGATGGTTCTCAATCCTGACGTGACCGTAAGATCCAGAGGGGTCATGGAAAAATGTAGTATGTGCGTACAGCGAATCCAGGAAGGAAAGCTTAAAGCGAAGGTGGAAGGACGCTCACTACGGGATGGAGAAGTTAAAACTGCCTGTCAGACCGCCTGCCCGACCGGTGCTATCGTATTCGGGGACATGAACGACAAAGACTCGGAAGTTAATGAATTATTGGAGAGCCCGCTTACGTATTACGCGCTGGAAGAAGTCAACACGAGGTCTTCGGTAGGATATCGCATGAAGGTTTCCAATGTTTCGTCGGCGGATCAAAACATATAAATAAAACTTACTAAGAATAAATCACATGAGTGCAATTGTATCACCAGTAAGAGAGCCTTTAATCACGGGTAGTAAAACCTACCACCAGATCACGGAGGATATTTGTTCTCCCACGGAGAAGACGCCCAACCTCACCTGGGTTATCGCGTTTGCCGTGTCTGTAGTCTGTCTCTCATTTGGATTGTTTTGTATCATTTGGACTATATGGTTTGGAATTGGTTCCTGGAATCTTAACCGGACCATAGGCTGGGGATGGGATATTACCAACTTTGTTTGGTGGATCGGGATCGGCCATGCAGGAACGCTTATATCGGCGATACTTTTGATATTCCGTCAAAAATGGCGTACTGGGGTTAACCGGGCCGCGGAAGCGATGACGATATTTGCGGTGATTTGTGCGGCACTGTTTCCCGGGATCCACGTGGGTAGAATTTGGTTGGTATTTTACTTCTTTCCGGTTCCCAATACAAGGGGTCCTCTTTGGGTAAACTTCAATTCTCCCCTGCTTTGGGATTTGTTTGCGATCAGCACATACTTTACGGTTTCGCTGCTATTCTGGTATATGGGACTCGTGCCCGATTTTGCCACCATCCGGGACCGGGCGACGGGTTTGAGGAAAAAAGCTTACAGCCTTGTTTCATTTGGCTGGACCGGATCTGCCAAGCACTGGCAGCGTTTTGAATCCATGGCCCTTATCCTGGCTGGATTGGCTACACCACTGGTACTTTCAGTGCATACCATCGTATCTTTTGACTTTGCCACTTCGGTGATTCCCGGATGGCATACCACCATATTTCCACCCTATTTTGTGGCGGGAGCTATTTTTTCCGGATTTGCCATGGTATTGACGCTGATGATCATTACCCGAAAGGTACTCGGTCTGGAAGATTACATCACGGTGGCCCACATAGAATCGATGAACAAGGTTATACTCGTCACCGGAACCATGGTGGGTACGGCGTATATCACCGAGTTATTTATCGCCTGGTATTCAGGATACGTATACGAGCAATTTGCTTTCCTCAACAGGGCATTTGGAGTTTATTGGTGGGCATATTTTGGGATGATGACGTGCAACGTTTTGTCCCCTCAGATTTTTTGGTTCAAAAAATTGCGAAGGAGCATTTTTGTCACATTCTTCATGTCCATTTTTGTCAATATTGGTATGTGGTTTGAACGGTTTGTCATTATTGCCACGACGCTAGCACGGGATTACCTGCCTTCCAGCTGGAGTTATTATACACCATCCTGGGTTGAGATAGGTATTTTTGTAGGGACGTTGGGGATTTTCTTTACCCTGTATCTGGTATTTACCAGAGTGGCTCCCGTAGTGGCCATTGCCGAGGTCAAATCCATACTCAAATACGGTGGGGATCAATATATCGAAGTGAACAAACATCACTACGAAGAGGTCATCAATGAAGAAGTCAAACAGCAAAAAGAAGTCGTAGAAGCATAATTTCACGAACAACGATCCATTATGGAAAACAAGAGAATATTATTTGGATTATACTCCGACGAACAGGATCTGCTGACGGCGGTGCGAGAGGCGAAGGAGGATCATATGGACATTTATGACGTGTATACACCATTTCCTGTCCATGGCCTGGATCCCATTTTAGGTCTGGCAGAATCGAGATTGCATATCGTCGGTTTTATGTTTGGGTGTATCGGGGCACTGACCGCATTTTTGGGGATGTCCTGGATTTTTACGGACGATTGGCCGATGATCATCGGTGGTAAGCCGTACTGGTCGGTTCCTGCCTTTATTCCCATCACTTTTGAGTTGACCGTATTATTTGCATCGATCGGCATGGTCGTGGTCTTTTACGCGATCAATGGTTTGTCTCCACGGACTCATACCGAGGTATTGCATCCCCGGATAACCGATGACAAATTTGCCCTGGCTTTTGATACGAGTGGTTCGACTGAAGAGGAATTTAACCGATTGAAATCATTTTTTGAGCGAAGTGGTGCGGAAGTACACATCAAAAATTAAAGAGACGGGTATATGAAATTACTGAATTATAATTTTATAGCAATAGCCGGATTGGGCATCTATCTCATGTGGGGATGTAAGCCGGCAGGTGGCAATCATCCAGGAAGTGAATACATGCCAGATATGTTCCACTCCATTGCTTATGAAGCCAACGTATACGAATATTACAATCTCAATACCTGGAGTACGCCTGAAGAACTCTATAAGCATTCCCGCCCCCGGACTCCGGTTGCAGGAACGATTCCTTTTGGGGAATACGGAGCTTTGGAAAGTGGACAATATTCCAATGAGATGAGCGAGGCAATCAAAGGGATTCCGGCCAACGGATACGTTCCCTTTTATTACCCCAATACGGAGGCAGGGAGAGCAGCAGCTATCGCTGAAATAACTGAAAATCCCTTCCCTATTACAGAAGAAGCACTGACGACCGGAAAGTCCCTTTTTGGTATTTATTGTGGAATCTGCCACGGGGCAGGAGGTGATGGACTCGGATACCTGGCCAGGGATGGAGGATCCTATCCGGTAGCACCAGCAGACCTTTTGTCTGAAAAATTCATCGATACGACCGCAGGACTTTTCATATTCTCCATAGTACATGGAAAAAATGTGATGGGGTCCTACGCCGATAAGCTAAGTACCAAAGAACGATGGGATGTCATCCATCACATCCGAAAGTTGCAGGCGGATAAAGCAGGCGCAGAATATTCCCCCGAACTCAATAACTTTGTGCCCGATGAGGCTATTACGGCCAAACAGGCACAGGCCATGATGGCAGACAATGGCTCTGCGATGGATATGGGTTCCAATGCGTCGGGATCTACGGAGAGTCAAAATTCGGAAGGCGAGCAATAAATTGATTAAACAGCCAATTGAGAAAGATAGAAACGGAAATAATGAAAGAAGCTATTCAATTTCAATTCACCAGCAGACAAAAACTAGTCCTTTCGGGATTTATGGGTCTGGGGTTGCTATGTATGATCATCATATTTTTTACGGATGACGCGCTGGCACCTCGCTTCTGGTCCAATTTTCTGCTCAACACCGTGTTCTTTACCGGGATAGCCTTTATAGCTGTTTTCGCTATTTCAGCTATGATCACAGCTTACTCAGGTTGGCATACGGTATTTAAGCGGGTGTGGGAAGCCTATGCCCAGTTCCTGGTCGTGGGTCTGATTCTGATGGTGATCATTATCATCGGGATGTACGGAGGGTTTCACCATCTGTATCATTGGGCCGATACGGCTTCGGTAGAAGCCGATGAAATTCTTCAGGGCAAATCAGGATTTCTGAACAAAGGCTTTTATACGATCGCTACCTTTGTCACGATAGGGGTGTGGTATTTCTTTGCCAGAAAAATGAGGCATCTTTCGATAGAGGAAGACCGGTCTGCCACCGGGGATTATTCGGCGTACAAAACGATAAAAAAATATGCAGCCGGATTCTTACCTATCGCAGCGGTGACTTCAGCCGTGATTATCTGGTTGTGGGTGATGTCTGTGGACGCTCACTGGTATAGTACGTTGTTCGCCTGGTATGCGACCGCGAGCTGGTTTGTCTCTATGATAGCCCTTACAATCCTGACGCTGTTGTACCTGCGTTCGATTGGATATTTTCCCGATGTCAGCGTGGAACATTTTCACGACCTTGGCAAGTTTTTGTTTGGATTTAGTATCTTCTGGACGTACCTGTGGTTTTCTCAATATATGTTGATCTGGTACGGCAACGTGGGCGAAGAGACGATCTATTTCCACAATCAAAGAAACAATTATCCGGTATTGTTTTACGGCAATCTGGTCATCAATTTTGTGGTACCGTTTTTTATCTTGCTTAGAAATGATACGAAACGTAAAAAAGGAACGCTGATCGTTGCTTCTGTCCTTGTTTTTCTGGGACATTGGATGGATTTCTTCCTGATGGTCAAACCCGGTGTGTTGCATACTTATCACGAACTGGGCGGACATGGAGAAGGAGGACATTCCCTGTTGGGAGCCGGTTCTGAGCAAACCGCCAGGCTGGTATCGGATGCAGCGCACGGAGCGGAGACAGCTTCCAGTTTTGTTTCCGGATTTACCATTCCGGGACTTCTGGACATCGGAGTATTTTTGGGATTCCTGGCGTTTTTCCTTTATTTCGTTTTTATGCAATTGACCAAAGCCCGATTGCAGCCGGTAGGAGATCCGTTTATTGGAGAGAGTTTTCATCATCACGTTTAATTAATAAATTGAGATCATGACATTGTTGATCGGAATATTAATATTTGTAGTATTTATTATCGTCCTGATTCAGGTGAGCCGCATCTCTGAGATTACGCGTTCGCTGAGGGGAGAAGAAGACTGGAAATGGGTCAATTCCAAACGAACAGGATTCTGGCTGTTCGTCTTTGGAATCGCTTTCCTGGTATTGACGATTGCATCCGCGATCTATTACAAAAACTATATGCTGGGGTATGGACCTCATGTGTCAGCATCGGCGCACGGACATCAGATTGATAGTCTGTGGAATCTGACCCTGTTCTTTACAGGGATCGTTTTTGTGATTACCCAGTTTATGTTGTTCTACTTTGCCTGGAAATACCGGGAGAAAAAGGGCCAGCGTGCTTCCTTTATCCACGACAACCTGAAACTGGAACTGGTATGGACTACTATTCCTTCTATTGTCCTGGTCATCCTTTTGTTGCGTGGTCTGATTTCCTGGAATGACATCATGGCCGACGTCAAGAGTGACGATGAATACCTCGAAATAGAGGCTATGGGTATGCAGTTCAACTGGTTGTTGCGATACCCGGGCGAGGATGACATGTTGGGAACTCGGGATTTCCGGATGACGACAGCCGTGAACCCTATAGGACAGATATGGACGGACCCCAAAAATCTGGACGATCTCCAACCTAGTGAAATCGTTTTGCCCGTCGACAAGAAAGTCAGGGTCAGAATATTGGCCAGGGAAGTACTTCACAGTTTTTTCCTGCCTCATTTTAGAGTAAAAATGGATGCGGTTCCGGGTATGCCCACTTATTTTGTGTTCACACCGACCGTGACTACCGAAGAATACAGACAACAACTTAGCCAATATCCTGAATATCAGGAACCGGCTGATGCTTCCGATCCGGAAGGCCCTCAGAAATGGGAAGTTTTTGATTATGAGCTGGCGTGTGCCGAACTTTGCGGTTCCGGTCACTTCTCCATGAGAAAAGTAGTCCGCATCGTAGAGCAGGGTGAATACGAGGCCTGGTTGAAAAGTCAGACTCCCTACTACTTTTCTTCCATCAGAGGCAAGGATTCAGATCCATTCAAGGATCAGTTATTTGAATCAGAGATCGCCGAGCGAAAGAAGAACTTTGAGAATGAGATGTACGAAGTCATGTACAAGGAACTCGAAGAAGGCGAAGACAGGGTTTACAAGCTGAATAATGTTCAGTTCCAGACGGGCTCAGCTCAATTGAGTGATTTGTCGATGTATGAACTGGAGAATCTGGCAGAATTTATGAAAGAGAATGCCGAACTGAAGATTGAAATACAAGGGCATACCGACGATACGGGGGATGCTCAGAAGAATAACGAATTGTCGCAGTCAAGGGCTGATCGGGTAGCTGCATTCCTGCAGGAGGCGGGAATCGCAAGTGACCGATTTACAAGCGTAGGATATGGCTCTACCAGACCAGTAGATACCAATTCTACCGATGCCGGTCGAGCTAAAAATCGCCGTGTACAAATTGAAATTTTGTAAAGGGTAAAAATTCAAATAATGGCAACAACAGATATAAAAGATTACGATTTACAGGCTGAGGAAATGATCGAAAGCCATGGTGTAGATGATCATTTTCATGCTCACCATCACGGGGATAAATACCAGTCCGGTTTTTTTTCCAAGTATGTGTTCTCCATGGATCACAAGATGATCAGCAGACAATTCCTGATTACTGGGATTTTCTGGGCTGTCATCGGCGCCGGGATGTCGGTTATTTTCAGGCTGCAATTGGGATTTCCGGAGGCTGACCTGGAATGGCTCAAGCCATTACTGGGTAAATGGATCAATGTGGACAGCGCTGGTATCGGTACCCTCAATCCTGAGTTTTATTATGCCCTGGTCACGATGCACGGGACGATTCTGATCTTCTTTGTATTGACGGCCGGATTGAGTGGAACGTTTGCCAACTTTCTGATTCCATTGCAGATAGGAGCCCGGGATATGGCTTCTCCTATTATGAATATGTTTTCGTACTGGTTCTTCTTTTTGGGGAGTGTGGTCATGTTCTTTTCACTGTTTCTCAGTACCGGACCATTTGCCGGTGGATGGGTCGCCTATCCTCCGCTGAGTGCGCTCCCGCAGGCCTCGACAGGTTCCGGCGCGGGAATGACCCTATGGCTTATCGCCTTGATTTTGTTCGTGATCAGCAACGTACTCGGTGGGGTCAATTACGTCACCACTATTTTCAACCTGAGAACCAAAGGAATGACATTCTGGAGGATGCCACTGGCTATCTGGTCTCTTTTGATCACCGCCATCGTGGGTTTGCTTTCATTCCCTGTATTGGTGACCGGATTTCTTTTGCTATTATTTGACAGAAGTCTGGGAACCAGTTTTTACCTAAGTGAGATATTCATTGGAGGTCAGGCACTGGATCACGTGGGCGGAAGCCCTATCCTGTATCAGCACTTGTTTTGGTTTTTGGGGCACCCCGAGGTGTACATTGTCGTCATGCCGGCATTGGGTCTGACATCGGAAATTATTTCTACCAATTCTCGTAAGCCTATTTTCGGTTACCATGCGATGGTATATTCTCTTCTTGGAATTGCAGTTCTTTCGTTTATTGTGTGGGGCCACCATATGTTTGTGACGGGTATGAATCCTTTCCTGGGTGGGGTGTTTATGATCACAACGTTGATCATCGCGGTGCCATCGGCAGTGAAGGTGTTTAACTACCTCGCCACGATCTGGAGAGGAAATATTCGGTTCACTCCTGCGATGGTGTTTGCGATCGGAATGGTTTCATTCTTTATTTCAGGCGGTATCACTGGTTTGTTCGTAGGTAATGCGGCCATTGATATCAATGTTCACGATACGTACTTTATTGTGGCCCACTTCCACCTGGTGATGGGGTCGGCATCGATATTTGGGATGCTGTGTGGCGTGTACCATTGGTATC
>CALEIL010000293.1 GCA_937876435.1 uncultured Bacteroidota bacterium | reverse complement strand
CCGATGGAACCCCGTCGCTCACTTCGGCAACGTTGAGTAAGCCCGTGCCCAGTTCCCCCTCTTCCAAATCGCAATCCGCGCTCTCATCCGTCACCACTTCCAGGTCAACCGTAAAGGTTACCACGACCTGGAATACATCCTTTTGATCCGCACCAACTTGCTCATCATCAGAAATCACAAAATTGGACTGACCATCAAATGAGCCAGTTAAATCTGTTCCACTAAATCCATCACCACTGACATAACTCGCCGTCACATTGCCAATATTAGCTCCTGCTCCGTATTTCAGGGTATCAGACAGATCGTAGGTCGCCAGGTCATCGCTCGTATTAGTCACTTCGATCTCGTACGTAATCGTGTATTCGTTCACATTCGCGGTAGGAGTCGGTCCATTGGTCACCGTCTTGGTGATATTCACCGATGGATTGGGAATCTCCGCACAGTCCTCAGCATTATCCGATGGAACCCCGTCGCTCACTTCGGCAACGTTGAGTAAGCCCGTGCCCAGTTCGCCACCCTCCAGAGTACAATTTGCGCTCTGATCGGTCACCTCTTCCAGGTCGACCGTAAAGATCACCGTCACGGTGTAGCTATCTTTATTTCCTGCGGCTACCGTCTCGTTGTCCACGATCAGGTAGTTGCCGGTTTGTCCGTTAAAGCCTGCGTTCAATGTGGCATTCAAGCCGTCTCCGCCGCCCACGTATGCTGCTGTCACGTTGCCAATGATCGCTCCGGCTCCGTATTTTAAGGTATCCGAAAGATCGTAGGTCGCCAGGTCGTCGCTCGTATTGGTGACGTCGATCTGGTACGTGATCGTGTATTCGTTCACATTGGCGGTGGGGGTCGGTCCATTGGTTACCAGCTTGGTGATGCTCACCGATGGATTCGGGATTTCTTCACAGTCATCATCCCACTGGGCTGGAACTCCTCCACTTACGCCCGCTGAGTTCAAAAGGCCTGTACCCTCCTCCGCTGATATCAACACACAATTAGAGCTCTCATCCGTCACCTCTTCCAGGTCGACCGTAAAGGTCACCGTCACGGTGTAGCTATCTTTTTTTCCTGCGGCTACCGTCTCGTTAGCGACGACCAGATCATTACCAACCTGCCCATTGAAGTTCTGGTTCAGCGTGCCATTTAAGCCGTCTCCGCCAGCTACGTACGCCGCGGTCACGTTGCCTATGATTGCTCCGGCTCCGTATTTTAGGGTATCCCGTAAATCGTAAGTTCCCGGGCAATCCGGGCTCGTATTTTCAACCGAAATCCGGTAGGTAATGCTATACTCATTGAGTTGGTTGCCCGTTAATACAGGTCCCGAAGTCACTTCCTTTTTGATATTTACCTGAGGAGGGGATAGCGGGGACAAGGTAATGTCGCACGTGGACGTACAGCCGTTTGCATCTTTTACGGTTACCGTATGGTTCCCGGCAGATAGGCCTGAAAATGTATTGCTGACCTGGTATTCTCCGTTGCCCAATTTATACTCATATCCTTCTGTACCCCCTTCGGCCGAAACGGTCAGGATTCCTGAAGTACCGTCGCAACCCACATCCTGAGTTTCCACGATACTACAGCTTAATGGGTCTGAAGGTTGCTCAATAGTGACCTGGCAAGTGCTTGTACAACCATACGAGTCGGTTATGGTAACGCTGTATGTACCAGCTCCCACGTTTGTCAGGCTAAAATCGGAACTAAGAGTCGTTCCAGGTTGTGAGACCAGGACCCATCTATATGAATAAGGACCTGTTCCTCCGCTGGCGGTTACTTCAGCGCTTCCATCGGTTAATCCGTAACAGGAAACCGATTCGTTACTAGTTATATCACAGGTTAATTCATCTGGCCGGGTCACCGTCACGGCACACTCGCTGGTACAACCATTGGGTCCGGTGACTACCAAAGTATATGATCCAGGTTGAGAGACTGTGGCATCCCCATTTATATCCGTGGGGATATCATTTCCTCCTGGGTCCTTCCATTGAAAGGTGGTACCTAGCGTGGTCGAACTGCCGTCCAGAGTGAGAGAAAAATCGTTGGAACAATTTAAAACATACGGACCACCGGCATTACAAACAGGAGGATCGTTGTCTTCCAGGATGGTTATGGTACATTCGCTTTGACAATAATCTCCGGGAGACCCGCTATGTATATCCCTTACGTAAAATGTGTGGCTACCCGCGGATAACCCAGTGAATGTATTGGTGGTGCCAAATCCCGAATTAGGATCTGTACTATACCTATAATCTCCATTCCCTCCTATTCCCTGAACAGTTACGGACCCGGTCGTATTGATACAGTCTATATTATTGTTGATAGTTGCATTGCAGGTTAACATTTCAGCAATCTTTACGCTGCAATTGGTGCTTACTGTACATCCACCGACATCGGTCAGGGTAAACGTATAATTTCCGGGAGCTAACCCTGTAAAATTCCTTGTTGCTTGGGTAGAACCTGTCCCTGCGTCATCAAACTCGGTTCCAGGTCCATCAAAATTCCAATCGTAATTATTTCCACCAACGTTCATGGTTACTTCTATGCTACCACTATTTTCGGACATCGGACATACTTCCAAGGATTCACAAGTTACGGAAGGGCAGAGTGAGAATGCCAAATTCCTCATATCCT
The DNA here is from genome assembly GCA_937876435.1 of uncultured Bacteroidota bacterium. GTDB lineage: Bacteria > Bacteroidota > Bacteroidia > Chitinophagales > Saprospiraceae > Membranihabitans. The sequence goes on along the minus strand of CALEIL010000293.1, from coordinate 2,736 downwards.
CTGCGACATTATCAAAACTAGTCCTTGAATAATCAGAGGTTAAGACACTGCCAGAATTTGAAGTATATTCATCATTTCCAGAAATCCCACGAATATTATTCACTCCTGAATTACCCACACTACCAATGGCAACCACAAACATATGTGCACCTGCACCTTTCAGGCGGTTGGCCTCAAATTTAGCATTCTGATAAGGTCCATTATCATTGCCATCCGCATCACATTGATCTGTATTACCTCCCCCCGTTTTACTTCCATTCATAGCCGTTGGTAAACCATCAGTCCAAAATAATACCAAATCTGGTATACTACTCATATCCCGGACGTATGCCAATGCCTGATGCCAGTTAGTATACCCGGTTTGTGCACCTGGATTATAACCATTGCCATTAAAGTGATTCACCATTGCAGTATGTGCATTAGAAAAAGATTTATAATCTTCAAATACCCATTGTGCATTGGTATTAAATTCCAAAACTGCTACACGCAAATTCCCACAATTGACCGAACTCAGGAAATTTAAAACTGCATTTCGGACGGCTTGGGCTCCTCCGTTAATTTGCGAAATAGACCAGGATTCATCCAGTACCAACACTACATCAAATCCATTGCAAGGGTCTGATACATCTGGATTGGGATCGGTTGATACAGAACAACTAGAATTACAGCCATTACACGGTGGACTTTGACCAAAGGCGGTCGAGCTGGCGAAGCCCAACAGGATAGTTAATACGAATGTCCATATAAAGGACATTTTAAACTGGACAGAAGGCAATAGAATGGTAGAAGTTTTCATTAATTAAGGGTTTTGAAGAAATGATGGTAGTTAATAATGTTTTTTAAATTCTCTTCAGGGCATAGGTGTCACTCGTATTGATTATTTCACAATATTTTGAATTGCAATAGATTTTTCTCTATTTACAACGTTTGAACAAAAGTCAGAGGTGCCCTGTAATTAGCGAGCTAATTATTGACTTTGGTTCAAAAAATGTACGATGGAAGTTAGAATCAGTTGTTTTTTAATCTCATAAGGGAGTAATTTTGGGGTAAAACAATGGTCGTTTAGTTCAGCACTCGAATTAGAAAATTGGGGTTTTCAGCACGAGAGGCGGTTTCATGTTGGCCCAAAACCAGGTCAAATTGTACTTTTTCCTGTCCTGAACCACACATTGATCGAATAAAAGCAGTTTTACAAAAGCTTCGTTTCATTTTGAGGTTTCTCTTTAAAGGGTTTGGACATACCTTGGGGAGTATTGTCCGTGTTTCTGACCCAAAGTTAGAAATATTTTTAATACTAATAAATAAAAATTGCCATATACCCGAATTTTAACATATTTACCATTTCTAGTTATGTGTAAAATTTAGATATAATGGACTTTTTAAAGGAAATTTTAAAGGGAAATTTTAGGAGAAAGTGAGCACGATTATATGGCCACGATCCAGGTGCAGCTTGGCTTGTAGAGGCATTTCTTGTCAGGAAAGACCAGATTTATGACCTCAGTTTAGGATATTTGCCCTACGAAAAAAGAAAAGACACCGGAACAATAAAAATATTTCGAATAACTCTGCTTTTTTTTGAAGAAATCCTCCCTTCCAGGCCTAAGTATCTGTTATGTTTGGATTACATTCCCTTTATTCGAATAAGAGCTCACGAAAATATTGGACAACTTCCTGTACAAAAATACATACTACTCTAACAAATTCTCGCGGTCGAATCGGATTCATGCCAGGGCAGGTAGTCGGGGAATTTGTAAATAACAACCAACATCCAAGTGCGGATGCCATTTCATCAAATCAAAACTGAGATCAAAGGATAAGAGGTCACTTTCCAAGGAGATCTTGGCTCATAAAAATGTCCAGAATAGAATGTGTTTCACGGTTCAACCGACGGTGAATCGGAGGAAAAAAGATGGATTGAGGTGAGATTGGTGGAGGGGGGATGGGTGGAGGTGGGATGGGTGGAGGTAAGATGGAAGGTGGTTAGATGGAAGGTGGTTTGAAAGTAATTGTTGCATTAAAGTAAAATTACATTTAGAATCCTGCGATCCAAATCCCATTCTCCGTCTGTCGTTATAACCTTCCGAAGATGGACTACTAAAAAATCCCGAACTAAAAAGCACCACAGAGCCTGGCTCCCGACCGAAAGAAGGAAGAGCGGAGTCGAACTCACCGGTAGACCGTGTCCTGTTTTGCATGTCGGTGGAATCCGCCTCCTTTGATTCAGTTAAAATCCTTTACTGATTTAGCATCATTGCCGGGTTTACCAGCATCATTCATCAGATATTTTATAAAGCATCCTTTTTCCTGTTGAGGATTTCATGGCCTTTTCATGCTGGCGGGCTTGTCTTCGGTCAGAAAATGACCTGGAATAAATCAGTTTGTATGGGAGATAAGGCTGGGTAATTTTGTTGTACCCTTTATTGTGCTGACGAAACCGACGATCTATGTCATTCGTCATCCCTACGTATATGTAGTCTTTATTCAAACTTCTTATGGCATAAACATAGATCATTTGAAAAAAATAAAGTGCCGCAGAGCCTGTCTCCCGACTGAAAGAAGGGAGAGGGGAGTCGGATTCACTACACGACCTTAAGCAAGCCTGAGCCGATCATTCATTTGAAATAAAAAGTGCCGCAGAGCCTGTCTCCCGACTGAAAGAAGGGAGAGGGGAGTCGGATTCTCTACACGACCTTAAGCAAGCCTGAGCCGATCATTCATTTGAAATAAAAAGTGCCG
>CALEIL010000292.1 GCA_937876435.1 uncultured Bacteroidota bacterium | reverse complement strand
CTGACTCAAAATATCCTCGAATGATTCTTAAATCTTTATCCTGACAGAGTACTAGCCCGACGATTTACAACGATTGAACGGAAATTACCAAATGTGTTTCTTCGAAGAGGGATTCGTGCGTCGTCCTTGGCACCATCGAGGGTAGCTAATGCGGGTATTTAATAATTCCCCATGACGGAAATACACGACAAAGGTAGAATAAAGAGAGGCGAGTGCTTGAATTGAGAGAATTTTGCCAGAAAAGGAACAATGTAGGTTTAAACGCGACTGACCTGGGCAGTCTGGGCCTTATACCAGTTATAAAAGGACTTCAAGCCGGATTTTAACTCCGTTTTGGGTTCATAACCCAACAAATCCCTCGCTTTGGAAATATCAGCATACGTTTTGGGCACATCTCCGGGTTGAAGTGGCAACCGGTTGATCCGGGCCTTTTGGCCGGAAATGTCTTCGATTTCTCCGATCAGATGGGTCAGTGAAACGGTCTGGTGATTACCAAGGTTGATGATCTCAAAATTGGTTTTGGTGTAATCAACCGCGGACATTATTCCCGATACGATGTCGGCGATATAGGTATAGTCCCGATAGGTCTGGCCGTCCCCAAATACCGGAATGGGCTGACCCTGATCGATCATTCGGAAGAATTTGTGGATGGCCAGGTCTGGCCTTTGTCTCGGACCGTAGACGGTAAAAAACCGCAATGCGATAAACCGGATATCGTGTAGATGGGCGTAGACGTGGCCGAGCAATTCACCGGCGACCTTGCTGGAGGCATACGGGCTGATGGGTAATAGTACGGAGTCGGATTCTTTCCAGGGCACATTTTCATTCACGCCATACACACTGCTGGACGAACCGAAGACGAATTGGCGGATGTTTCGCTCCCGGGCGATTTCCAACAGGTGTTGGGTTCCCAGAACGTTGTTTCTTTGGTATTCGATCGGTTGATCGATTGATGGGCGCACCCCAGCCTTAGCGGCCAGGTGGACGATGACGTCGACGTTTTTCGGAAAATGTGAAAAGAGAACAGGATAGTCGGTGATGTCGAGGGACAGGAGGTCGAAAAGGGGGTGATCGCCGATGCCGGAAATGTTGTTTTCTTTAATTTTACGGCTGTAAAAAGGGTCAAAATTATCGATTCCGGTGACCCGGTGTCCCTGCGACAGGAGTGTTTCTGTGAGGTGACTACCCACAAATCCGGCAGCACCTGTGACGACGATATGCTTTGAATCGTTCATTTTGAGTTTTTGCTATTTTGTCCGGTGCAGCATAGACCTGAGGTCCATAGCCAACCACTGGTGCATTATTTTCTCTACAAATGTATCAAACTTAGTGGCTTTTCAATATCTTCTCCACCCAGTCCAGGTATTGTTTATTCACCACGTGTGTTGAAAATCTGGTTTCAGCTAAGAGGCGACTATTCCGACCCATTTCCTGTTTTCTCTCGGGGGTGGTAATATGAAATTCTTCCAGTGCCGATGCCAGGGCCCTGGAATCATGAGGTGGAATCATCCAGCCATTGTGACGGGGTATAACGACTTCTCTGCATCCTGGTACATCCGTGGTAATTAATGGACGCCCTATGCTCAGGGGCTCCAGGAGCGTCCTGGGAACCCCTTCCCGATAGGAAGGAAGTATAACCGTAGCCGCCTTCCGGATATAGGGGCGAACATCATTTTGAAAACCGATGAATTCGATCCCTTTCTGATTTCGGTAATACGTCAACTCCTGTTCTGTGATGGAGGAAGGATTTTGAGGATCTGGATCTCCCAGGACCGTGAGTCTGGCATCAGGGTATTTCTCTGAATATTGTAGAAATCCATCGAGTAATTCCCTGATTCCTTTATCGTACAAGAGACGGCCCACAAAAAGATAGGTCGGACTGGGAGGAACAGGCGTATCCATTTTATATTCGTCTATGTCGATCCCTGAGCCCAGTACTACTGCAGATCTTTCACCAGACACTAGTTTCTGTTGGATAAACAGATCGCGGTCGTCCGGATTTTGGAATATGGTCAGTTGATTTTTTTTGAACGCGTAGCGGTACAGATATTTTGCTACCCGGCTGGACAGTCCGTTGGATAGAAACGTGTATCCCAGGCCGGTGACCACCGAAATGGATGGAATTCCGGTTCTGTGAGCGGCTACGCTTCCATAAATATTGGGTTTGATCGTAAAGTGGATCGCCAGGCTGATCTGATGGGCTAGGTAAGCTTTTTCGAGCTCTCTGACCAAAGAAAGGTCTTTGACCGGATTTTTTCCTTTCCGGCGCAGTTGTGTGATGGGATGGACTTCGATATTCTCTTTCGCCAAATAGCTGACGTATTTATCGGTAGGGGCGAAACAAACGACCTGATATCCTGCTGATTGAAGCGATCGGATTAGTGGTTGTCTGAAATTGTAAATATTCCAGGAAGTATTGATCGTGATCGCAATACGGGCGGGGGATGTTTTTGCTAAAGACAATTTTGATTTTTGAATGCCTGCTTCCTGTTGTATGATGATTGATGAGATGACAACGTTATGTGGATTTCTTCGAGCTCTCTGTACTGATCTACAATCAACCCTAAAAGTTCATTTCGCATCCTCCTTTCCCCATTCGTCAATGACTTTATTTCAGCAGTATTTTTCCGGTAAAATGCTTCCACAATACCGTACCACCCGTTTTCTTTACGATGAGCTTTCCGCCCATGTAGACGGATTTGTGGTGACGTGGGCCCACTTCGACTTCGGTCCCACAGGACGCTCTGTAAATATATTTTCGGCTGCGCCGGGCTTTTCTCAGCGGGATATCATGGGTCCGTTGGGTGGATCCCCCCAGAGCCCGGGTGATGGATTGCCAGCGGGGGCCGTGGCTGCTCTGGCCACCGTGGAGATACATATCCACGATGTGAGCCATTTCGTGGGGAATGGTATTGGTCATCATTTCTTCCGGGTCTTTCAAGATGGCTTCAACGCTAAACTCCAGATTGTAGATATTTTTTTGCCTTTTGGCCATCCCCGCGATCCGTCCCGACCGTACGAATACGATGGGGAGGTCACCATCGCTGAGCTTGAAATCCGGGTATATCCGGCGAGCCTCTGCCTGGCATTCCCGCACTTTTTCCACAAACTCTTTTCTACCCGGAAAATCCCGGAAATAGATACCACGTTGGCGTAGGATGGGACTACGATTCGATTTCATCTTGGCAATATATGAAAAATATACGTAATTTAAAATGAATCCATTCTCAAAAAATCAGCGATGTGAAAATGAACAATTCCTTCCATGTTTTCTTCCCAAAATTCATCCATGGATACTACAAATTTTGGGAATTGATCTTTGATCGCCAACAGTCGCGAAAACTCTCTTTCTATTGTTTCCTCCCGTTCCAGTTTGTAGGCCACCTGGATATATATTTTTTCACCTTTTTTCTCGGCTATAAAATCAATTTCATGTTGATCCAGCTTTCCCACAAAGACCTGGTAATCGCGTCTTTTTAGTTCCAGATAAACCAGGTTTTCCAATATTCCGCTGATTTTTTGATTCCTGAACCCCATCGTCGCATATAGCAATCCCACATCACCCAGGTAAAATTTTTCCTGGGTTTTGAGAATCTCCTTCCCTTGAATGTCGTATCGAGGTACCCGGTAAAGGATGAATGCTGATTCCAAAGCGTGGAGGTAGTTGTAAACCGTATTGATATCCAGTTTGCGTTGTTGACTTTTAAAATAATCAGCTACCTTTTTTCCGGAGAATGTATTTCCTATGTTATCGAAAGCATATTTCACGACCCTTTCGAGTAATTCCAGGTCTCGAATTCGGTGGCGCTGGACGGTATCCCGAAGCAATACGGACGAATAAATATCATATACGACTTTGTAGCTGTCCTCCAGGGAATAAGAGGTCGTTTGCAAAACCGGGAATCCTCCAGAACGCAGGTATCCATCAAAGGATTTTTTTAAATCAATCTTTTCGTATGGAAAATAAGCGGTTCTGAAGTCCAGGTATTCGGAGTAGGACAGCGTGTAAACTGGAATTTCTATATATCGACCCGCTAAAAATGTACTAAGATCTGATGATAGCAGATGTGCATTTGATCCGGTCAGATAAATATCGATATCAAAATCGACCAGTAAGGATCGGATCCCTTTTTCCCATCCTTCCAATTCCTGAATTTCATCTATGAACAGGTACTGTTTGTCCGGACTGGCACTTCGCTGTTTTACATATTCATAAAGATCTTTGGAACTCTCCAGATTGGAGTGCGTGAAACTTTCTAAATTGATATATAGTATCTGATGGGGGCTAACCCCTTTGGTTTTGAGATGGTTGGCTATAAGCTTAAGCAAGGTAGATTTACCGCACCTTCGAATTCCAGTGATGACCTTGACTTGTTCCTTATCGACGAAAGGAACAATCCGATCCATATAAAGCCTTCTTTCAATCATTGTTTGTTAGGTTATAGGCCCAAATATAGCTACAAATAAAAAGTTTTTAAGCTTATAACCTAAAATAAACTTGATTTCAACGATTATATATGGATATAACCCAAATAAATGGGTTAGAAATTGGAATGAGGATAGTCACATTCATTCTCGTGCTTATCGAACCTTCCTCCGGAACCGACCTCATATTTATATTCCAGGAAGTATTGATCGTGATCGCAATACGGGCGGGGGATGTTTTTGCTA
>CALEIL010000291.1 GCA_937876435.1 uncultured Bacteroidota bacterium | reverse complement strand
CTGCGTAGCGGCAATACCGAACTTTATTATGCACCGGAGAAAGATCTCGGTTATATAGACAGTCTGCGTTTCGAAGGCAACGGCCTGCCCCTCCGTTGGGAATATGATTCTCTGAATCCCGACGTCTGTAAGGTGTACCTGATGCATCCCTTACTGACGGGAGACAGTGTTGTGATCTCCACACCGTTTTTTGTAAAGATCCCCGATGCACGGTTTTCACGACTGGGACACACCGGCAACGCATACTACATTACGCAGTGGTATCCCAAACCTGCCGTTTTCGATCAGCAGGGATGGCATCAAATGCCATATCTTGACCAGGGCGAATTTTACAGCGAATTCGGTTCTTATTCGGTATCCGTGACCTTGCCCAAGAATTATATTATTATGGGGACGGGCAATATAGTGGAGGAAAAGGAAACGGAATGGTTGAATGCCTCTTCCTTTGATGAAGGTAGTTGGGATAACTGTGCGCTCGATCTGATGCTGGCACGACGTTCGGACTGGACCTCACTGATCGACCTTTGCACAGATGCGGAAGCCCCCTATGACAACTGGGTAGACCTGCTGGAGGACCTGGGGATCAGCCGAGGGCATGCGATGCAGGCGGTGAACGGATACCCGGTAGGAATCGCTACGGTGGAAGGTGGCTTCAGGATCGATGACCTGGGTCTGCTGCTCGATGAAGGAGAGATCGAGTCCTATTATTTCCATCAGCTGGTATGGCTGTGGGAAGATGGGGATTACTGCGGTCGCAAGGTAGTGCACGGGTGGCTGTTTGCCCTGGCGGCCTACCTGGCGGAGAACTGTTCGGAAGCGGATGATCACGGCAACACGCTGGATGTTCGTGAACTGGAATACATATTCGACCATCTGTTTGACCAGCCTGGCTACGGTAATGAATTGTCGCTGCTGGGAGGTGGCTGGGCGAAGGCCGTTCCCTTCCACTGCGAAGACGCCTGCCTGGATCTGATCGCTGAGCTTCTGGTGATGGATGCCTGCTGCAACTGGGGTATAGGATGGAGCAATGTGTACGTGGAAGACAAGAGCCAACCATCGGTGCTCAAACCGCTGGAGGACCTGGAGATATCGTGCGAGGCATACAATAGTTACTACAGCGATGTGGTGGAAGCAGCTGCGGCGCTAGGTGAGCAGGGAAGTGCCCAGGATACGAGTGGTGTTTTTGCCCAACTGGATGCTTTATTTGGCACTTACAACACAGCTACCACTGGGCTGGAATTTGAATATTACAACATTACGTGCAGCGAGAACTCTGTGGTGGAGATGATCGCGGATACGCTTCACGATGGGACGGTGGACTGGATCGAGGTGGGGACAAAGACAACGGTGTTGGATACGACACTACAGACGAGCATGGACGGGATCGTCGAATTCGTGTGCAACGGGGAAGTGGTTCAGGATCTGTGGCTGGATTTGGATGACTGCAGAAATGGCACCATCACCCGACGATTCTTCATCACGAGCGGATGTACATCGACAAGTGATCCGGTGATAGTCACTCAGGTGATCCATGTTCAGTCTGCGTGTGCACTTCGAGAGAGCATGTTTGATCTGCCGTCAGATTTTGGCAGCAGGACTTCTCCGGTATGTCTTCAGGCTCCGTTATCCGGCAATTACTTTCCGGATGGACTGGGCAGTGTCCAGGTAAAACCGCAACTGGTGGGTGTGTTGTGCAATGCGATCTCGATTGGAAGCGACATCAGGGAATTGGATGTACTGGGTCAGCCTGGTCTGAAGAAGTACGAGATTGTGTGGAGGATGCGCGATTGGTGTACTGATGTACCTGTGGATCTGACGCATACGCAGGTGGTGATGGCCCGGATCGACGGTTCGTGCGAATTTGACGGAAGTGAGACCAGCAGCAGCCCGGATATCGGCATACTGGAGAGAGGAAACAGCATCTATCGCGATGGTTTTGCCCTTTACCAGAACCATCCGAACCCGTTTGAGGGATATACGGTAATCGGTTTTGAACTTCCGCGGGCTGCGGTGGGGAGGTTGTTGATCTACGAGGTAACGGGCAAGGTGGTCAGGGAGATCAAAGGTGAATTTGAGAAAGGGTACAACGAGGTGACGCTGAGTCGGGATGAATTGCCGGCAGCGGGCGTATTATATTATCAGTTGGAGACGGATAAATTTGTAGCTACGAAAAGGATGATCTATACACAGAAGTAACTCTTGCGAAGTATAAGGTCCCAGAGGTTGTATTACCGGAAATCGGGAAAAAGTAAACCTAAAAAACTGAGACAGGAATTTGAATCAATTTGAAAGTCCAGATAATAACTCAAAGATTCAGATAGGCGAGATGTGAAAGGTTATGGAATATTCAATACTTAAAATGTTGAAGAAGGATTTTGAGGTTGAGTTTGTTTCCAGGCCACTGGATGTTACCCAAAAAACGTGAAGCGACTAAAAAAGAACATGGGTGAAGACTGCGAATATAAAAATTTAAGTGACCGAAAAAAACTCCATTAGTCAAGCATGTTCAACCTGTCACAGCCCAAGAAACCGCATTATTCACCTGAACTACCGCCTTTTTATTTCATCCTCCAGTTTCTGTTTCATTTGCTGCACCATACTTTTTTCTCTTAAGTACAAATTTTCAGATTCCTGAGGATCCGTACTTAACCGGTACAATTGGCCAGCAGGTCCATCTGGCTCCGGGTTTTGGCTAGCAGGTGCGGTAAATCCACCCGATCCCAACCCCTCAATGTATTTCCAATCCCCTTCCCGTATGGCAAACATCCCCCGGGATGATTGATGGATCATCGAATGGCGGTGATCTTCCAGACTCCGCCCGGTCAGGAGGGGTAGAAAACTTTCGCTATCCTCCCCTTCGTTCGCTTCCGCGGATTGACCCAAAAGCTCCTTAAACGTGGCATAGAAATCGGTCAGACTGGTGAGACCATCGTATTGAACCGGTTTTTTGATCTGCTCAGGCCAGGATATCACCAATGGGATCCGGTGTCCTCCGTCCCACACATCTCCTTTCTGACCACGTCTACCGGCATTGGAGTTGTGCTTCTGCAATTCGATTTCCTCTGCTGGCCAATAAGCGCCATTGTCACTGGAAAAAATCAGTATGGTATTATCCCATTCTCCTACTTGCTTGAGCGTAGCGACCACCTGGCCGACTATATCATCAACCTGCAAAACAAAGTCTCCGTAATCACCAATGGGGGTCTTACCTTTAAAATTCTCAGACACCATCCAGGGGGTATGGGGAGCGGTCAGGGGGATATATAAAAAGAATGGTTGGACGTCATCGTTTTGCGTCGCTCCGCGAACAAATTTATACCTCCGGATATAACCCTGACTTTCAGCAGCGATAACCGGAAGACAATTGATAATCCGGAACGATTCGGCTATTTCACCCCTGCGCCACCAGACTCCTTTGGACCAATACACATCGCCTGGACGCGTATGCTTTTTATCCCAGGCGGGTACTGTACTGTCTTTCACCGGCCTGTATACTTTATCCGTCAGGATCATATGGGAATCGACAGCTAAGTGATCCTTCAAAAACAAATACGGAGCCATATCCAGGGAAGCCGGATGTATATAGGAAAAATCAAACCCATAATCCGCGGGACCCGTCCGGACCGGGAGGCTATAGTTTACGTTGGACAACCCCGAAGATGGATCCTGGACTGCGATCTGACCATCCCTGGTTTGCCAGTCCAGGCCAAGGTGCCATTTGCCGATGCAGGCGGTGGCGTACCCCGCTTTCTTAAATACGTCGCCCAATGTTTGCCGGGCTGTATCCATGACCGGTCCTTCAAACCCATTGACCACCCCGGTCCCCTCACGTCTCCACGCGTATTGACCGGCCAATATGCCATACCTGGAAGGGGTACAGACCGAAGCGCTGGCGTGGGCATCGGTGAATGATAAGCCCTGATTCACCAGTCCATCAATGTGCGGGGTGCGGGTGCGGGCATCGGGATTGAGCGCAGATACATCTCCATAACCCATATCATCGGCCAGGATGATCACGACATTGGGTCTGTTTTCCGGTTGTCCGACTAAAGGGTAATAACCGAAACTCATAAAAAGACATAGAATAAATGAAAACCTAATCCCGTGATTTACAAGTTGTGGTTGCATCCTTGAAATTTTCACCAAAATACAATATTCCCTCAAATTCCATAGTAAGGATAGGTTGAAAACATTTCAACATTATATGTATATCATTTGTATATCATTTGAATTACACACCATGTACGTTCCTACATGACAATGGAGTGCCAATTTTATCGATAGTATTGTATTACCTTCCCCGATGCTCCAGGTATGCCTTGAGATACTTCTCATCATTGGCATCGCTGTCGCCATAAAACGCCCGAATCGAGTCCAGATTGGCATGCATCATCTCCTGCACTTCAGTATATTCCGGATCGTCGTATACGCTATGCATTTCGTTGGGATCCTCCTGCAGGTCATACATTTCCCATTCGTCCACGTCGTAGTAAAAATGCATCAGTTTGTACCGATCGGTAGCTACGCCATAATGGCGTTTGACCATATGGACCGACGGGTATTCATAGTACGTGTAGTACACCGCATCGCGCCATTCTTCCGTTTTCCCGTTGACAATATCCCGGAATGACTCCCCCTGCATTTCTTCCGGCGCGGCTACTCCGGCATAA
>CALEIL010000290.1 GCA_937876435.1 uncultured Bacteroidota bacterium | reverse complement strand
TTCCTCAAATGGGGTGTGTATGGGCTTAATCTTAACCCCTGCCATTTGACTGATGCCATTGTAATTGGCGTAAAACGGTTCCTGCACGATCAGTTCGTCCCCCTGGTCCATCGTGGCAAAAATGCTGAATAGCAAAGCTTCACTCGCCCCGGTGGTGACCAGAATATCTTCGGGCTTCAGATCTATATTCCAATTTTTGTAGTATTCCTGAAACGCCAGTTGCATCGACTCTTCACCTTCCGATTTGCCATACGGGAGATGGTTCAGGGTCCAGTCCGACAATGCTTCGCGCGGATTGGCTGGTGAGGCCACATCGGGTTGTCCAATATTCAAATGGTAAATATGAACCCCTTCTTTTTTCGCCGCGTTGGCGTATTTCATCAACTTCCTGATGGGTGATTCATACGCATATACGCTCCGTTGACTCACGTTGGCCATATCAAATAGTTTTATTGGTCGGTTATAAATTAGGCTTCCGCACTGGGGATATTGAAACTGATCGGTGGCATAGTAGCGCCGCTCTCTTGAATAGGTCCGTGCTGATCTTCGTACTTTCGGATGTTATCTTCCAGTGCCCTCATAAGTCGTTTGGCGTGGGAAGGACTCAATATGATCCGGCTCTTCACTTTGGCTTTGGGCACATTGGGCATCATTCGTACAAAATCCAATACAAATTCCTGATTGGAATGAGAAATGATCGCGAGATTGGAATATATGCCATCAGCGATTTCCTCAGAAATTTCAATATTCAATTGGTTCGGATCTTTTTTCTCTTCCATCGTCTTTATTTTCAATACAAAAGTAGGTCATTTTTCAAGACTATACCAACGATTCCTTCCTATAATTTAGTTTCTGATCCGCCCATCTCTGCGTGATATTTTGGAATATCCAGAGGATCCCACTGGTTCCGGAGACCAAATTTTAAAAAAATGGTGTAATCAAATAAATTACATTAATATTTCAAATGTTAAATCCTCCATATCTTACCGGTTCATAATCTTGCATTATAAACATTAAACAAAAAATCAATATGATTACACTAAAACTTCACCTCCAATTACATAAGTATTTGCTACTCAAATATTTTTAAAGATCGATATTAATCAATATATTTGAAGTATCATCTCAAAAACTGATTTTTTTATGAAGCTAAGATTTCTACAACTTATTGTATTTATCGCTGGCTGTCTAGGTCTATTTTTTATCTGTTATCCGGATTGCTTAACCGTATTCAATGAAAATGAATGCGAGCAATTACATTTCCGAACCAATGACTATCCAAGGCAGACCAATATGCCTTTGCAAAGAGATACCAACCAGACGTTGGCTTCGGGAGATACGATATTATCAGTGATCTAAAAATCTGAGATTACAAATACTGCAATGGCCTGCGACCCTGCATATATTGCTTCCAGTGGATCCAGAAAGCAAAGAAAAGATAGATGATTACCGGAGAGCCAAACGTGATCAGGGAAACATATACGAAGTAAAGGCGAACGCGGTCTACCGTCCAGCCTGCCGAATCTGCTATCGATGTGCACACCCCAAATGCCTGCTTTTCTAAAATATTCCGCCAATTCATGTACTTTGAAACTTTTTTATCAAACAAATAGTTCCTTAAAAGGGATTGTTACCCGTAAGTAATGTTACGTTCCATCGGTCATAAAGATTGTAAGGTAAGCAATTTATCGTAAAAATATTGACTCAATCTTATATTCAAACAACAACAGCACACACTACATCTGGCACAATTACTGTTTAAATATATAGCAACAACCAATGGCACCCTTACAGTGCCTGAAACATAAAAGAGGAGTGAGATGAACAAAAATACGACCGGCTATAATCAACTGATACAGAAGCTCAATGTGTTTATTCGTAAATACTACACGAATCAGCTCATCAGAGGTAGTTTACTATTTGCTGGTGTCAACCTGTTTCTCTTTGTACTCTTCAATGTCCTGGAATCCCAATTCTATTTCCCGACCGGCACCCGAAAATTTCTTTTCTATAGCGGTTTTATGGTCCTGTTGTCGACCTTTGTATATTGGGTAGCTCTTCCGCTTGTCCGGATATTTCAGTTGGGCAAAACCATCTCTCATGACGAGGCCGCGAAAATTATCGGGGACCACTTTCCGGAAGTTCGGGACAAACTTCTCAACATTCTTCAGTTGGCCCGGCAGAGTGGTCAGTCTGATAATGATCTCCTCATGCACAGCATCGAGCAAAAAACCAACGATATCAAACTGGTTTCTTTTCCCAAAGCCATCGATCTGAGTAAAAACCGGACATATCTCAAGTACGCTCTGCCTCCCCTGTTATTACTGATTGTACTTCTATTCAGTGCTCCGAGTATGATCACCGATTCATCCTACCGGTTGTTTCACAACAACCAGGAATTTGAACGGCAGGCCCCATTTCAATTTGTACTCACCAATGAGGATCTGTCCCTTCCCCAGTTTGAGGATATAGAGATTAGGATGAATACTGAAGGCGACGTGGTCCCCGGTGAAGCCTTTATCACGGTGGACAATTTTCAATATAAAATGAAAAAGGACGAGAATGGGACGTTCACTTATACCTTAAATAATGTAGCGAACAACACCGATTTCTTTTTTACTGCCAATGGTTTTTCTTCCTCCCCATTCACCGTTGAAGTGTTGAAAAAACCATCCCTGACCCGAATGAAGGTAGATCTTGATTTTCCATCCTATACCGGGATGACTGACAAGTCTCTGGTCAATGAAGGCGACATGGTCATGCCCGCAGGAACGAGAGTGACCTGGACATTTGACACCGAGAATATGTCTCATCTGGGATTGAATTTCGGCGATAACGAAATCGATACCTTACTGAATACCCAGAATAATGTCGCGAGTTTTGAACAGAGGATGTACAGCAGCATCAATTATAAACTGATTTTCAATTCTACGGATATCCCTCAAGCGGATTCTGTGTTGTTTTCTATAGAGACTATTCCGGATGAATTTCCCAAAATCAGCTTTCAAAACCGGGAAGATAGTACCAACGCCAAACTTCAATATATCGTAGGAGAGGCTTCTGACGATTACGGACTTCAGAAAATCACGTACAATTACGCGATCGTGCCGGAAGGTGAGGAACCAGGGCAGTCCGTCAAGTTTGAAAGCCAATTACTCAAAAAGGCGACCGGAAAGGCGACGACCTACGACAAAGTAATCGACGTGGCCGATTTTAACCTTTCCCCCGGCGCTTCTTTGTGGTACTATTTTGAAGTATTTGATAACGACGGTATCCGAGGAAGTAAATCTTCCAAAACACCTATCCAGCGATGGACTCAGAAAACGAGGGAAGAATTTGAAGAGCTGGAAGCACTGACAGAAGAAGGGATCAAATCCAATCTGGAAGATATCCTGAAGAGTCAGCAAAATCTGATCAAAACCACCGAAGAATTGCGGAATAAGTTGTTGCAGGACAAAGAGCTCACCTGGCAACGGAAGAAAGAAATGGAAAAATTGCTGGATACCCAGGAATCGATCCAGAAAAAACTGGAACAGACCCAGCAAATGCACGAGCAAAACCAGCAAAACCGCCAGGAGTTCAAAAACACCGAACAGCAAAATGAACAGGATATCCAAAAAATGATGGATCAGGCCCGGAATCCGGAATTGGAGCAGCTCATGAATAAAATCAGGGAACTGATGGATAAGATGGAAAAGGACGAAGCTGTGAAGGAACTCGAACAAATGTCCCAGCAAATGAATCAATCCGAAATGGATCTGAAAAGGCTGGAACAACTGTACAAAAAGCTGGAGATGGAAAGCGACTTGATGGATCAGATGCAAAAACTGGAAGAACTCGCAGAGGAACAATTCAAACTGGCCGAGGAAAATCTCGGAAAGGAGAATGCAGGAGAGGAGAATAGCGAAGAAATGACCGATGAAGAGGACACCGGGGAGGAGGACAGTGAAGGTCAGGACACGAAAGAGGAAGACAACACCGGTGAGGAAGATCCTGGACAGGAAAACAAGGGACAGGAAGAGTCTGAGGAAAACAAGAGCGATAATCAGGAATCATCCGAACAAAACGAAAAGGATTCTTCAGAACAGGATGAAAAAGATTCTTCGGAACAGCAAACCGGAGAAGAGTCCGGTGAAAATAAAGCCGGCGATCAGTCTTCTAAGGAGAAGATGGAGCAACAGGAAAAAGTAAATGATGAATTTGAAAAAATAAGCAAAGAACTGGAAGAGTTGTTTGAAAAGAATAAGTCGCTCGAGCAGCCTGTCAATATGGATGATCCCAAGACTCCGTCCGAAGAGATCAAAAAGGACCAGAATGAAAGCATGGAGCAGATGCAGTCCGGCTCTCCCCAACAGGCAGGTCAAAAACAACAGCAAGCCGGGGAGAAAATGCAGCAGATGGCGGAATCCATGCAACAGCAGATGCAGGGAGGACAACAACAACAAAATCAGGAAGACATCAAGACACTCCGACAGATTCTCGAAAATCTGGTGAAGCTTTCTTTTGATCAGGAAACCCTGATCGACGATGTGACCAATATGGCCTATGCTACGCCTCAATACGTCGATAAGGTGCGGGAACAATTTGATCTGAAAAACGATTTCACGCTGATCAGGGACAGTCTCCTGGCTCTGGCCAATCGAAATGCACAAATCGAGGGTACGATTACCGAGAAAGTTAATTTGATCGAGACCCATCTGGCCAAAAGCCTCAAATTGATGGAAGAACAGGAAAAAACAGAGGCTGCCAATGATCAGAGAAGAACCATGAAAAATGTCAACGACCTGGCGCTGATGCTCACCGAATCAATGCAGAACATGCAGATGCAGATGTCTTCGGCGAGTTCGATGTGCCAGAATCCAGGTTCTTCCTCCGGTTCGGTCCCTATGGATAAGATCACAGAAGGGCAGGGGAAGGTGACCGAAGAAATGAAAAACATGGCTAAAAAAAGGCAGGAAGGAAAAGGAAAAGATGGCCAATCCAGTAAAGATTTTGCCCAGATAGCTGCTCAGCAGGCTGCCATGCGAAAAATGCTGGAAGAAAAGCAACAACAGTTGATGGAGCAGGGAAAAGGATCCAAACAGCTCCAACAATTGATCGAAATGATGGATCAGATGGAAACCGACCTCGTCAATAAGAAACTGACCAATGAAATGATGGAAAGGCAACAGGAAATCATGACCCGTCTTCTGGAGGCCGAGAAAGCAGAGCGTCAGCAAGAGATGGACGAACAAAGGAAATCAGAAGAAGCAAAAAACATCGCAAAGACTCTTCCTCCCGATCTTCAAAAATACCTGGATCAACGCAGAGAAGAAATTACACCTTACCAGAAACTTTCTCCGGCATTAAAACCTTATTATAAGCGACTGGTGGAGGAATATTATGATGAATTGAAAAACCGATAGTATTTTGGCTAAACTCGTTCTTACGTCGGAGTTGGAAAACATCAAGTTGATAGATCAATTTATTACGGATCTTAAAAAGCATTACCATATTGATAATCAGAAGTTTGTAGACATCAGATTGTCAATTTTGGAAGCTGTCAACAATGCTATTATACACGGCAATCAACTCGATGCTTCCAAGAAAATTCTTATCACCGAAAAAATGGTGGAAAATATGTTACTGGTTTATATCGAAGACCAGGGAGCTGGATTTGATCCTACCAAGGTGCAGGATCCTACCTGCCAGGAAGATCTTTCTCTTCCCGGGGGTCGGGGTATCCATTTAATGCGGCATTTAACAGATCAACTCGATTTTCTCAAAAACGGTCAATCCGTCCTGCTGCGATTTCAGATCTAAAAATGGAAATTCAATTTTTTCAGGAAGATGTCCATTTCCCCTGGGAACATGAGGTATTGATCCGGTCGTGGATTGCCTCTACCATAAGAACCGAAATGGAAGGAGCAGAAATCGGGGCTATTTCTGTCATTTTTTGTTCGGACGAGTACCTGCTGGACATCAACACCCAATACCTCCAGCATGATTACTATACAGATATCGTCACCTTTCCTTACTCGGATCATCCTCTGTCCGCGGACTTATACATCAGTACCGATCGGGTTTATGACAACGCCATTGAGAGAAAACTTGGATTTCTGGTAGAATTGCACCGGGTAATTATCCACGGCATTCTCCACCTCTGTGGACACCAGGATAAATCTGACGAGGAAAAATCTAAAATGCGCAGTCTCGAAGATCACTATCTCAATATTTTACCCCCTTTGGAAGAGGTGAAATATAAATGATCCAAATATTCCAATCCCAAGTAATTTATTAATAATTTTGTGCCTTTGTTTTTTGGACAGGAAATACCTGGAAACCGGGAATACACAGCAGACAGTTTAGAGTGATCAGTCATTCCCGTATATATAAGTAATATTTGATATATAATTCAAAGATGCGCGTATTAAAATTTGGAGGGTCATCCGTCAGGGACGCTGAAAGAATCAGAAGTGTAGGGAATATCTTACAAGGTTATTCGGAGCAGGGGATTCAGTATACGGTCGTTTTTTCGGCGATGGGTGGAATTACGGATCTCTTGATTTCAATGGCTGCCAAAGCCAGCAAGGGGGACGTAGGATACAAAAAGGATTTGGATCATTTTATCATCCGACACAATGAAGTCATCGATACGTTGTTCGATGAAAAGACGGTGTACGATGACGTCATGGAAATCATTGAAGAACAACACGATACATTAAAAAATCTGTTGTATGGCATTTATCTTGTCCGGGAGGCTTCTCCCCGAACGATGGATTATGTCCTCAGTTTTGGAGAAAGATATTCGGCCTATATCATCTCAAGATATCTCCCCCTCCTGGGAGTTGATGCTGAATTCCTCGATGCCCGGAAAATTATTAAAACCAACCGAAATTTCGGGAACGCAGAAGTACACCTTCGGCTCACTTATCAAAAAATTATCGACTATTACAAGGACCGTAGCTCGGTTCAGGTGGTCACAGGTTTTATAGCCTCTACCAAAGGTGGACTGAGTACAACGCTTGGCCGGGGGGGATCCGATTATACGGCTGCCTTGATCGGTGCTGGCCTCAATGCTTCCATTATTGAAATCTGGACCGACGTCAACGGGGTCCTGACAACAGATCCACGCAGGGTAAAACAAGCGTTCACTATCCCCAAAATGTCATTTCTCGAAGCGGTGGAAATGTCTCATTTTGGAGCTAAAGTGATTTATGCTCCTACGATGCAACCGGCCATGGACCGGAATATTCCGTTGCAGATTAAAAACACCATGAATCCTGAGCACCCAGGTACCTATATATCTGCTGAGGTCAACCTCAATGAACACCCTGTGAAGGGAATTTCTGCAATCAGCAACGTGGCTCTGCTCACTTTGCAAGGTAATGGAATGGTGGGGGTCCCCGGGACGGCCGCCCGGTTGTTTCGGTGTCTGGCTGATGCCGGTATCAATATTATGCTGATCACGCAAGGCTCTTCAGAATACAGCATCAGTTTTTCTATTCTTCCTGAGCAGGTACGCCAGGCGAGTAAAGCCATTCAGGAGGAATTCAAACGCGAATTTGAAAGAAACGATCTCGACCATTTGCACATCGAAGAAGAATTATCTATCCTCGCTATCATTGGCGATAATATGAGATTTGTACCGGGGGTCGCTGCGAAAATGATGCGTTCCCTGGGAAACAATGGTATCAATATCATAGCTATCGCACAGGGGAGTTCGGAACGAAATATATCGGTGGTTATCAACAAGGAAGACGAGAACAAAGCGCTCAACGCTTTGCATGAAGGATTCTTTTTATCTGATATCAAAGTAATCAATTTATTTGTCATAGGAACCGGCCTTATTGGAGGAACATTGATCAAACAAATACACGAACAAAGTCCACAACTTCTCGAAGAAAGGGGCGTGGAAATCCGCCTCATCGGGGTGGCCAATAGCCGGAAAATGCTGTTCGACGAACAGGGGATCAACCTAGCCTGCTGGAAACAATTGCTGGAGGATGGAGGAGAAAATATGGAGATCTCTCATTTTCTCAAACGGATGGATGAAGCCAACGTCATCAACTCTGTATTTGTGGACAATACCGCCACCGATGAAATTTCTCGCCATTACAGATCCATATTAGGAGAAAGTATCCACGTCGTGACGCCCAATAAAATAGCTACTTCTTCCTCATACGAAGAATACGTAAATCTCAAAAGACTAGCGCACCGGAACAACGTCACTTTTGGTTACGAAACAAATGTAGGGGCCGGACTTCCTGTTATTTCTACATTACAAAATCTGATGCAGTCAGGAGATAAAATCAAAAAAATCGAAGGAGTGTTATCCGGCTCATTGTCGTATATTTTCAACGAATTTGACGAAACGCTTCCATTTAGCGAGGTAGTAGAAAATGCCAGAAAGCTGGGCTTCACCGAACCAGATCCCAGAATTGATCTCAGCGGCACCGACGTCAAAAGAAAAATTATCATTCTAAGTCGGGAAGCCGGGATGAAAATCGAACCAGATGAAGTGGTAATCAAGTCCTTTCTACCGGATGAGTGTATGCAGGCTGAAAGTACGGAAGCATTTTTTGAATGCCTGCGTAGAAACGATTCATATTTTAACAATCTCCGATTGGAGGCTTCGGATCAGGGCAAAAAACTGAGAATCATAGCTACGATGGAAAATAACAACGTCAATATTTCTCTACAATCAGTAGGTCCTAGATCTCCCTTCTATTCCCTCGAAGGCAGCGATAATATGATCGTCATCACCTCCCAGCGTTATCACAAACGCTCTCTGGTGATACAGGGACCTGGAGCGGGCGCTGAAGTCACAGCGGCAGGAGTTTTTGCTGAAATAATTAACATTGAAAGTCAAATTAGTCCATCTTAATGAATTCTGGAATAAAAGTATTTGCTCCGGCAACGATTGCCAACATTGCTGTGGGATATGACATCATCGGTCTGGCACTCGAATCTCCCGGAGATGAAATCATCGCCCGCCGGTCCGATCGCAAAGGAATCACGATTACCCAAATTTTTAACGATGGAGGCAAACTGCCCAGAGATCCGTCGAAGAATACAGCAACCGTGGCCGGCCAGGCTGTTCTGGAGGCGATGGGAGAACCGGACATGGGCATCGATATCGAGATCCATAAAAAGATGCCCATCGGAAGTGGACTGGGCAGTAGCGCCGCTTCTGCGGTTGCGGGAGCGTTTGCGGTAAATGAAATCGCAGGCAGGCCTTTTACCAAAAACGAGTTATTGCCTTACGCAGTAGCTGGGGAACAGTCAGCAGACAAAGCATTTCACGCTGACAATGTGGCTCCGTGCCTTTTTGGAGGAGTGATCCTCGTTAAAAATGACGAAACGCTCCTTTATCGAAGACTTCCGTCCCCCAAAGGATTGTTTATTACATTGGTTCATCCCGATATAGAAATCCTGACCAAGAATGCCAGGGAAGTCATCAAAAATACGATTACTCTCAAGCAACACATCGATCAGTCTTTTAACCTGGCAGGATTTATTTACAGCTTATTCACTTCTGATTTTGACTTGATGAGAGAATGTTTGCACGATCATATTATCGAGCCTCAAAGATCATTTATGATCCCCAGATTTGATGAGGTCAAAGAAGCGGTTATGAAACAGAATGCTATCGGCTGCAGCATATCCGGTGCAGGTCCTTCCATTTTTGCTCTTTCCGAAAATAGTCTGGACGCAGAAAATATAGCGTACGCGATGAATGAAGTTTTCTCCAACGCGAGAATTGACGCCAGCACTCTTATATCCAGAGTCAATAATGAAGGCGTGTTTAAATACTAATTTACTCCAAATTGTTCCACGTGAAACTATACAGTACCAACAACAATAAGAACCTCGTATCCATGAGACAGGCTGTTCTACAGAGTCTGCCCGCTGATAATGGTCTATACATGCCGGAATATATCCCCCGGTTACCGGAAGAATTTATTGAGAATCTTGAAAACTATACATTCCAGGAAATTGCATTCAAAATCGCTCAAGCGTTTTTACAGGATGATGTACCAGCGGACATTTTACGAGCGATCGTCGATGATTCCATTAATTTTCCAGCTGATGTCGTAACGATAGATCACAATCTATCCATCCTGGAATTATTTCATGGACCCACGCTGGCCTTTAAAGATTTCGGAGCCAGATTCATGGCTCGATTGATGAATTACTTTTGGTCAGAAGAGGAAGGAAAATTAAAAATACTAGTGGCAACCTCGGGGGATACTGGGGGAGCAGTGGCAGCTGGATTTCACGGACTAGACAATATAGAAGTCGTTATCCTATACCCCAAGGGTAAGGTCTCCAGATTGCAGGAATCTCAATTGACTACCTGGGACAACAATATCTACGCTGTTGAAATAGAAGATGATTTTGACGCCTGTCAAAAAATGGTCAAACAGGCATTTCTAGACGAAGAACTCAACCAACATCTGAATCTAAGTTCAGCTAACTCTATCAACATTGCCCGGTTGATTCCACAGACCTTCTATTATTTCGAAGCTTTTCGACAATTTAAAAAGGGAACAAAATTGAGTTTTTGTGTTCCGTCGGGAAATTTCGGGAACCTCACTGCTGGAATAATCGCCCAAAAAATGGGATTACCCATTCATCACATGATAGCTGCTACCAATATCAATGATGTCGTCCCTCAATATCTCGCAAGCGGCATTTTTAATCCAGGCAGAGCAAAACCCACCTTATCCAATGCGATGGATATTGGTCACCCTTCCAATTTTTCGCGCATAATGGATTTGTATGGTTCCACGTGGAACAATGTTAAGAAAGATATATCTGGATTTTCATTTACAGATGAAGAGACTATCCAGGTAATAAAATATACGCACCATCACCACGCATATGTTTTGGATCCACACACCGCAGTGGGGGTATTAGCTGCAAAGGCGTACCAATCAGAAGATGAACACCTGGTTGTACTATCCACAGCTCACCCAATTAAATTTCAAACAGAATTGGCTGACAAAATTGATTTTTCCATACCTTATCCAGCCAATATTCATAGATTCCTGGATAAACCAGGACGCAAAAAGCGCATTCGTTCCAATTTCGATGAATTTAAGAACCTGTTGCTCGCTTGAGCTGTAGCCCGTTTATAAAGGAAATCTTATTAGACCCTCTATCATTTTTGACTTTTTTCACGGGAGGAGGATCTTGCTTCGAAATCCCCCGCATCCGCTTGCCGCCGCCGGCTTAACATCTCTATGGACGAATGCTGAGCATCCATTTGCCGCTCCCCAAAATAAGAATCCTGAGTTACGCTTGATAACCGCCGTCCAATTTTATGCACCTGTTATACCTTCTTCTGTTTGCTAGATTTAACAAAAAATGAAAATTGAGAAATTGCTGAGCAAGAATTCATTACTGCCACAGACACTGTACTAAAGAAATTTTATAAACTGCTTTGATAGCATTCCCCTGTATTGGTAACAGAGGGTAGTAATAGATATTCCAAAAAAAGGTAGGACTTCCTCCAACGCAGCGTGTTACAATCAGACTATAGTGGTCAGGTCTTTTCCTGTGTATCCTGAATCATAGACGGGTTCAATAGAAGGGATGAAATTATAATTCTTGTGATTACCCCAAAGACATGGTGGTTTACCAGTAAGCCGAACAACCTGACAGGGCTCAGATTACCGAAAACAAGCAAGGATATCCGCCACACACCCGATGGAAGAAATATTTATACCCTTCCTGAAAGTTTTTCAAAAAATCTTCCAGAATTAGATTGAACTCCTCGGGAGTTTCGAGCATAGGAGCGTGACCACAATGGTCGATAAATTCGAGACGGGAATTTGAAATTTTAGAATGGAATTCTTCCGCTACAAACGGAGGAGTGATCGTATCCTGTTTACCCCATACGAGCAAAGTAGGGATATTGATCTTATGTAATTGGTCTCCCACGTTATGTCGTATGGCGCTTTTAGCAGTCTTGACCATAGACAAGCATTTTCGGGTATCAGATGTAATTTCATATATTTCTTCTACCATATCTTCCGTTACAATATTATCATCATAAAATGTCAGATTGATTTTATTTCGAATGAAATTTTTGTCCCCTCTTCGCGGAAACGTACTCCCAAACGAATTCTCGTATAACCCTGAACTTCCGGTTAACGTCAGAGAAGAAACATCTTTCATATAATCCAATACGTACAGCAAAGCTATGTGTCCTCCAAGCGAATTGCCTATAATATGAGGCATTTTAATTTTGAAATGCTCTACAAATTCCCTGACGTATTCCATCAGACTATAAACCGACAATTTTCTGACACTCATCTGGAAAATAGGTAAAATGGGCAGGTAAATTTTGTAGCGATCCTTGAAATAATGAATGGTTTCATCAAAATTGCTTGCCGTACCAAATAACCCATGGAGTAATAACAAAACCTGCCCGTCCTGAGGACCTTCCTCGATATACTCAAAATCGTTTTCCTTCTTTATGATAAGGTCGTTCATGTACAAATTGTAATTACTAATTGGGATCAAATATACTTAAATTATCCTTTCCGGATCACATACACAAAGATCAAGCTCGCATTAAATAATAATATACCAGTTATCTGATGTGCTACTCCATATGAAACAGGGATTACCCCGATACTGTTCACCACCGTTAATATCCCCAGGATGATTTGAATAACAAGCAAAGTTATTAACATAACCTGTGAAAAAGATAAAAAAGATGTTAGTTTCAATTTCCTCATTCTCCAAATAAGCCAAACAATAAAACCCGTCAGGATATAGGCCCACAGACGATGAATAGTATGAATTAACGCTGGAAAAAAGGGTGAATTTTCATAAGAAATAAAATTTTCCACTTTCCAGTATGAACTGTTGAAAATCAACGATGGTATCCATTCCCCCTTCATCCTGGGAAATGTGGGATACAACAAGGCAGCTTTCATTCCACTCACCATTCCTCCCAGAAAAATCTGTATTAATAAACCCCAGGATAAAAGTTTTACAGCGTTTGAAAGAACTTTGTCATTGATCAAGGAGATGGTATAAGACTGAAGAATCGTCCAAAACAAGTATCCTAACAATATAACGGCCAGGATCAAGTGAAAGCTCAGCCGGTAAGCACTGACCCAGGGCCGATCGATGAGACCACTGGCCACCATGATCCAGCCAAATGAAGCGACCAGGCCCGCCAATAAAAAGATAGTGACGATTCGAGGCTTGATCCAGGGAGGTAAGTATCCTTTCCACCAAAAGAAAAAGGCAGGAATAATAAATACGAAGCCCATTAGCCGTGCCCACAGTCGATGAAAGTACTCCCAGAAATATATAAACTTAAAATCCTTTAGAGACATCCCCTGGTTGATCTTTTGATACTGGGGTGTTTCTTTATAAGCATCAAATTCCACGTGCCATTCCTCCTCACTCAAAGGAGGTATCGTACCGGTCAAAATTTCCCATTTGGTTATAGAAAGTCCAGAGCCGGTCAACCGGGTCACGCCTCCTATTAGGATTTGGAGGAGGATCATGACAAAACCGATCCAAAGCCAGATTTTGACTCCACTGGAAATTTTTTGATTGCCTTGTCTCATAATAGATGATCAATAAAAAATTTAAAAAAAGATTTCATCATTATTAGCAATGTGGATATGTGGAAAGATAATTGGAGAAACCCTTTCATTAATGGTTTTACACACAATCCTGATAGGTACTTCACATAATAATATGTATCATCAGATGTAGTACTTCACATGTTATTGGTGTACAAATGTACCAATAATAGATTATACACATTCCGTTGTGAATTGTTAGTTTGAAAACTTTCACAAAATGGAATGCGAGTAGCGAACATAAGTTTTGTGAATGACCCTACAAGAAGTCTTCCGTTCACAACAAAAAACAAGATCAGCAAAAAATAATTCAGAATTTTGTGAATAAAGGTCTCCTTTTACACCCCTTATCTAACAATTCATCAACAATTGTATATTTATAAACCATTGATAGTTAGAAGTAAATATATTTATTATAATATTTATGTTTAAAACATATCTGTCATATTACTATTTTATATAATTTGTCTTCCGAAAACAAAAACTACGTTATGGGAGACCTACTCAATTATGAATCCGACAATCCGTCGATCGTGGAACTCTTGGATCATGGCATCCATTTTTCCCACCACCTTCTAAACCATTTTAATATACAAAAAGGGGAATACTTTCCGGTGATCATCCAATCAGAAGCCCCGTTGGTTCATATGTTGAAATGGGGAATTGAAAATCCGATCATGGCAAAAGGACCGGGTTTGACGTATATTTTTGGTCCGACGGTGGAAAAGCAGGAAAGTCTTAGAAAACTGATGAAATATCAGAGGGTTTTGATACCTATCAATAAATTTATTCATCGGAGATTAGGTGAAGGAAATGATATAGTCATCAAGCATCCAAAGAACAAAGTCCTGTGGATGGCTGGATTGTGGAACGAATCGAGCGAAGGTGAAAAAGGATTTGCACTACTTACCTGTAATACGATCGAAGCCAAAAGGAATCAGATCAGGAGAATTCCAATCTTTCTGACGCATAAAGCATTGATCAACCAATGGTTGAATAAGAATTTTACTTCTATACAGGAAATCAACAAGATCATGTCCATAAAATCCAGTCCCATGGTCGCTACGGGATCTATGGACCTGGTAGAATTGTAACTATGCGGGTAGTAATCCAGCGGGTCAACCATGCCTCTGTGGAGATTGCAGGGACCAGACATAGCGGGATTGGTTCAGGACTTTGCATATTTTTTGGGGTGGAAAAGGATGCGGATATCGATGATTTACCATGGCTGGTGAACAAAATCGTAAATCTTCGGATTTTCAGTGATGATGAGGGTAAGATGAATTTATCCATCCTGGAATTGAATGCAGATATTCTACTCATCAGCCAGTTTACCTTACACGCTTCTACCAAAAAAGGAAACAGACCTTCATTTATCATGGCCGAAATACCCGGGAAGGCTGAAGTAATATACGAAAAATTCAGCCGGCAATTGGAATTGAAAATGGGAAAATCAATCCACAGGGGTGTTTTTGGCGGCGATATGAAAATATCACTGGAAAATGACGGACCGGTGACCATATTGATTGATACCGAAGAGAAATGGTAAAACCATGGAAATAAAAGAATATCAAACCAGGGTGGATGATTGGATCAAAGAATACGGAGTCCGGTATTTTGATGAAAGGACCAACGGGCTGATATTGATGGAGGAAGTAGGTGAACTGGCCCGCCTGCTGGCCAGGATTTATGGAGAACAATCCTTCAAAAGTAAAATAGATGAAAAAAAAGAGTTACAAAACGAGATTGGCGACGTTTTATT
>CALEIL010000289.1 GCA_937876435.1 uncultured Bacteroidota bacterium | reverse complement strand
CCCAATCACCCGTCCCTCCAGCGCGGGCAGGCGCCTCTTCAGCATCTGCCAGGACCCGAAAACGCCCATCAGGTAAGCCACCGAGTAGGCCAGGGCCAGGGCAGCGGCCATGCTCATCGATGCAATCAGCGAAGGCATGGGCAGCCGAAATTTTCATGGCTTCGTTGATATCTGTAGCCCGGCAATCCAGGACTCCCCGAAAGATTCCAGGAAATGCCAGAACGTTGTTGATTTGATTGGGGTAGTCGCTCCTGCCGGTAGCGATGATACACGCCAGATCGTTGATATCCTCAGGTTGGATCTCCGGCACGGGATTGGCCAGTGCAAATACCATAGGATCCTTGGCCATAACGCTCACATCCTCCCGGGTTATAATCCCCGGTCCACTGACTCCGATCAATAAATCAGCATTTTTCATGGCATCGTGCACCAGGCCCTCTTCATTTTGGGGATTGGTATTCTCTGCCAGCCATTTTTTGATCCCATTGGAAATGTCGCTTCTTTTTTGGCTGACTATCCCCTTGCTGTCACACACCAGGATTTCCCTGGCACCTGCGGCGAATAATATGCGAACGATGGCCACGCCGGCTGCTCCCGCACCGACCACCACAATCCGGAGGTTTTCCAATTGTTTTTTAACCACCTTCAGCGCGTTGATCGTCGCTGCCAGGGTCACTACTGCAGTACCGTGCTGGTCATCATGAAACACCGGAATATCCAGTTCTTTTTTTAAACGTTGCTCAATCTCGAAACAACGGGGTGAAGAAATGTCCTCCAGATTCACCGCTCCGAAACCAGGGGCCATCCATTTTACAGCAGAGACGATATCATCCACATTCTGAGTATCAAGACAAATCGGATAAGCATCGATGTCGGCGAACTCCTTGAAGAGCATCGCTTTACCTTCCATCACCGGCATAGCCGCTTCGGGTCCTATGTTTCCCAAGCCCAGCACAGCAGATCCATCGCTGACTACCGCCACAGAATTCTGCTTAATCGTGAGCGTATAGGCTTTCTTCTTGTTTTCGGCGATTGCTTCACAGACACGACCCACACCAGGAGTATAGGCCATGGAGAGCGCATCACGGGTATCCAATGGGACTTTGTTCTCGATCCGTATTTTCCCACCCAGATGCAATAAAAAAACACGATCCGACACGTTTCTGATTTGGATACCCTGGATATTTTTGACCGCAGCGACAATATTTTTCGCGTGCACCTGATCCCGGGCACTGACGGTGACATCCCGGACTTTGTATCCTCCTTCGACCTTCACCACATCCACGGCTCCCGGATCTCCTCTTTCCTGGCCAATGGCATCCAGCACCTTAGCCAACATACCGGGCTTATTTTCGATATACAAACGCATCGTAAAGCTATAGCCAGCACTGGGTTGTATCTCACTCATATGTTCTTATTTATACGGATCATTCAAAGATAACCTATATCGGGATCCTCGTGTCATTTTTGGTATGGTAGAAAAATCCACCTTATTCTAGACATAAAAGTACCACAATTGGTGAATCAAGCCGCCTAAAATGGAAAATATATTTTATAAAATACAAATATAGTTATTATGACCCGTTTGGAGCCATTAGTGAGGCAATATTGACAAATCCATTGAAAGCCTGTCTTCGATTTCAGAAAAGAAATAATAATTGAAAAGATACGGGGAACCAGATACATGGTACTAATTTCGGTCCCGTTACCGACAGGTCACTATAGGCCATCGAGAAAATACCACAGAATTTTTTGCGACTTTGCGTCTTTGCGAGAGGCTTCACCTGTACATACCTCTCAAATGCAGGCAACTAAAAATGAGTGTCCTGATCTCCCCCCGATCAATAATGTCTTTCCAGCACGTACCAACTGAACGCCCTTAAATACAATTTGACCATCGAGTTCCTGACATTGGGATCCAAAGCCCGCCAGCCGGCATCCATTATATCGCGGGCATCCTGCTCACAAATATTCAGCGCATCCACCTTGACAAGGATATCCACGGCTTCTTTGATCAATTCCGGATCATCGGTTTTGATTTTTAATATTTCCCACAGTCTTTGTCGATCCGGTTTTTCAAGAAGATGCATGGCCCTCGCGATGGGATAAGTCACTTTACCGGCGGTGATGTCTTCCGCCCTGGTTTTTAGATTATTCTTGAAACCCGCTATATTCAAGGTGTCGTCGATGATCTGAAACGCCAGCCCCAGGGCTTCATAAAAGTAGGCCAGCGCGTTGATCTGGATTTCGCTTCCCCCACCCAGAAGAGCTCCTATTCTGGCAAGATAGTACGAGGGAGCTGCACATTTTAATTTATGGATGGCCAGCACGCTTTCTTCCAGAATATGACCTGAATTATCCTCTATTACATCGTCCATCAGATAGTCGAGCCCGTACAGATCCAATGCCTGACCACTGTGCCCGGCCCTGAGTGCTTCAAAATAATGATCGTATATTTTGAGCTTATCGGAGCTGGGGATATTATGGTCAGAGTATGTACACAACTGGCTGATAAAATAACACGCTGATCCTGCATTGATGGCCAATGGGCGGCCGTATATTTCATGAACGGAAGGCCCGCCACGTCGAATGGAGGACTCATCCTGCACATCATCGACTATCAGGGAGCCTACGTGCATGAGTTCCGGAAGAGAAAGCCAGTGACCGACCTCGTTGGGATTTCCG
Source organism: uncultured Bacteroidota bacterium (assembly GCA_937876435.1). Classification (GTDB taxonomy): domain Bacteria; phylum Bacteroidota; class Bacteroidia; order Chitinophagales; family Saprospiraceae; genus Membranihabitans. The sequence continues at coordinate 12,756 of CALEIL010000289.1, read as the reverse complement.
CCCACGATATCGCAGCACGCCAACGCCGCATAACTTCTCCACGACTTGCCACCTCTGTTGATCAGGGTCCTAATCGGTTGGATCACTGATTCGGAAAAGACCTTCACATTAACCCCTTTGGAGAACCGATCGCTATTTCCGGTGGATACCAGAGCATTCAATTCCTTTTTGTCCGGGAATTCAGGTAATATATGATTGACTGATTTGATGGTTTCTCTGCTGACAATCTTCAGAAAGTCTTCCAGCGAATCCATTGTATTGTGGCCGGTGACTTCCACAAATCCGGTACCACTCACAGGTTTTCCAAACAAATTGCCCTCGATCTCTACCCTACCTTCCCAAAACGACTGTTTTGAAATCAAAGTGGGAAATTCCTGGGCTGAAAAACAAGCACGTGCATTCAGGTCCAAACCTATCAGCGGAGAAGTCAACCGCCACTCCAGGGGATAATCCTGGAAGGTCCGCATACTGGTCCAATCTGGCCCCACCGACTCCAATGAAAAATCAACGATACGATGTCTGGTTCCTTTTTCATCGATGACTATAAGACAGGAATCCTCCACTGCGTCATCGATCGTGCTCACCAAATGAGCAGCCGTAAATTCACACCCGTTGTCCAACTGACCGGAAATCCAATTCCAGGCCGTATCGATTTCCAGCTTTGCTTCATAATCTTTCTTTTCCGCATGAATCGAGCGACCAAATTCATGGTCATACCAGGCCGTGCCCGTTAGTTCGACATGGGTCCCTTGAATTTCACAACGCCCCGTTGCCTTGTTGCGGGGAATAAAATAATAGTACATGACTTCCGAGGAAACACCGAAAACCACGCCGTCATCCCCGTTCTTCGTCACTGGTTTTTCCGGATGAAATTCCATCGAAAATGAAATCTGATGTTCTTTATCCAAACATTCCAGCAGGTACGAACCATCTTCATTCTTCCGGAAATTGTTGGTATCAAACTGAAGGTCCAGCCGATCGGGAGCAACGATCACCTCGTCGCTAAATTTTCTATCCGGATACGGCACCTCTCCCTGCTCGAGCATTTCAATAGCCGCCTTTTTCAGGAAAGGATCTTTTAACAACCGTCCTTCCTTGATCTCACGCAAACCAATTTCAGGGGCTCTTTTATCCACCAGAGAATTGCTGTAGTATTTTTCATTCTGCACATCGATGATAGCCCAGGTAATCGAATGGGCGTACTCAGGTATCCCTGTCGCTTCATCTACTTCGATCAATTTTCGGAAAAATGAGGCAAAAAGGGAATATTCCTGGTCGTTGTCCCCCGTAAAATGCCCGTTGATGTACCACCATTCTGTAGCGGAGGAAGCATGAGGCAAATCGTGAATATCAAGGTCTATCTCACCATTTTTCTCAGGCCAGTCGAGGGGCCGGATATAGTCCCGGGATTTCGTATTTGTTTTGAATATTGTCAAATTTTTGGTATTTAAGCCTTAAAATTGCGAAAGATACAATTCAAACTATTAGTCTTTAAATTAGAAATGTTAAATTGTCAAATTTAGTTGCAAGACATTCATATTTTCGATAGGAAAACTGAACACTTGAAATGAAATCGTAGGGATCGAATGGCCATTTTCCGGAATCTCTCAACGAATCCCCTCCAGAAAATTATTCCTCCCTACCGATGGGTAAATTTACGTGATCATGCTCAAGGCCGGGAATATTTTCCCCCTCCGATCAAATGTGATCCAATCTGACCATACATCGTGCCAGGGATTCTTTCCATTGGGGAATCTCCCATTGGAAGGTACTCTCAAACAAGCTGGAATCGAGCACAGAATAGGAAGGCCGTCTTGCCGGTGTAGGATAGGAGGAGGTAGGGATAGGAAGTACTTCAACCTCTTTCTCCTTGAGAATTTCACGCGCAAATTGGAACCAGGAAACCGCTCCTTTATTGGCAAAATTAAATGTTCCGCTAAAAGAATCGTTCCGGTTTTCTGTCATTTTTGAAACGTGGACTATGGCTGAAGCCAAATCCCCTGCATAAGTGGGAGAACCGATTTGATCGCTGACTACATTGATCACGGACCGGCTTTCGGCCAGCGTCAGCATTGTTTTTACAAAATTGTGACCGTATTCTGAATACAGCCACGCTGTACGAAGAATGATATGATGAGCTCCACTTTGCCGGAGGGCTTCCTCTCCTTCCCACTTGGTCTGCCCGTAATAATTTACAGGGTCTATGGTGTCTTGCTCCTGAAGCGGTTCGGAGCCTGGCCCGTATACGTAATCGGTAGAAATATGAAGGATGGGAATCTGATGCTCTGACGCGTACTTCCCCAGAAGTTTCGGTCCGGTGACATTGATCCGATGCGCCTGGTCCCTTTCCGTTTCGGCCAGGTCAACCCTGGTATAAGCAGCGCAATTGATCAGAAAATTCACGTCCTTCTTTTGCAGCATCTCATAGCTTTCCGCACTGGCTATATCAAATCGGGATCTATCTAGAAGCTGGAATTGGATGTCGGGATGTTCGGATAGACTATCTGCCAGGCATTGGCCCAATTGTCCTCCGGCACCGAAGACAACAATTTTCATATCGATCCAATGGGTTGGTGATCTACAAATAAGGGGTGAACCTGATCTTTGGCTGAGAGTACTGCCCGATCAGAGGGTATCTTCCAGTCGATCCCCAGTGCCGGATCGTTCCACAAAATACCTGCTTCATAGGCAGGGGCATAATAAGCATCGCATTTGTACTGAATAATAGCCGTATCGGATAATACCGCAAAGCCATGAGCAAATCCGCGGGGTATCCACAGCTGGCAAGAATTCTCAGCACTCAGCTCTTTTGAGAACACCCGACCATACGTAGGGAGTTCCGGTCTGATGTCCACCACGACATCCATGATGGAACCCTCGATGACCCGGATCAATTTGCCCTGCGCTGCAGAACCTACCTGATAGTGAAGACCTCTTATCACCCCATATCCGGATTTGGATTGGTTCTCCTGCACAAAATGATCGGGCAAACCGTGGTCCCTGAATATATCCGCCCGGAAACTTTCAAAAAAATATCCCCGGGAATCTTCGAATTTCTGAGGTGTTATCACGACCAGACCCTGAAACGGTGTCGGTTCTATATTCATTATTTCTGTTTAAATACTATGGCGATCGGGACACCACTAAAATTAAAATTCTCTCTCAATTGATTTTCCAAAAACAGCCGGTATGGTTGCTTGACCTCCTTCGGATGGTTGCAAAAAAAGGCAAACGCCGGATACGACAGCGGCAGTTGGGTGATGTATTTGACTTTGATAAAATTTCCCCGGTACGCAGGCGGCGGAGTTCGTTCGATAATGGGAAGCAACAATTTATTGAGTTCTGAAGTCTTGAACTTCTGCTTCTTGTTGGCGTACACCTCCATAGCTGTATCGAGCACCTGCATAACCCTGATCTTCTCCGTTGCGCTGGCAAATACGATCGGAACATCGTCAAATGGCCTCAACCGGGCTTTGATGGTCTGCTCAAATTCGCGCGCCGTATTGGTTTCTTTTTCGACCAGATCCCATTTGTTGACGACGATCATGATCCCTTTCTTCCGCTCCTGTGCGATCCGGAACAGTTTCATATCCTGTGCCTCCAGCCCCATAGTGGCGTCGATCATGATGGCACAAACGTCGGCATCGTCGAGAGCTCTGATGGCTCGTAGTACGCTATAAAACTCCAGATCCTCGTGCACCTTGGATTTTTTACGGATTCCCGCTGTATCGACCAGGTAGAGTTCCTTCCCGTATTTGTTGTAATAAGTATGAATCGAATCCCGGGTTGTTCCGGCGATATCCGTCACTATATTGCGATCGGTTCCAAGCAGGGCGTTGACCATACTCGATTTTCCGACATTGGGCTGTCCTATGATCGCGAGACGCAGAATTTCTTTTTCTGGTTCGGAGTCCTTGATGGGCAACAGTTCCACCACCTCATCCAACACCTCTCCACTCCCACTGCCCGTCAGTGAGGACATGAAAAAAGTCCGGTCAAATCCCAGACTCCAGAATTCATTGGCCTCCAGTTGCCGGGAAAAGTTATCGACCTTATTGACTACCAGTACGACGGGTTTATTTACTGCGCGTAGCATATTGGCCACGTCGTTGTCCAGATCAGTAATCCCGGTGGTGACATCGACCATGAATATAATGACGTCCGCCTCATCGATCGCAATAGCCACCTGAGTCCGGATTTCTGATTCAAAAACGTCTACAGAATTTTGAACAAATCCTCCGGTATCTACCACCGAAAAGTTCCGTCCGTTCCAAAATCCCTCGCCGTAAATTCTGTCCCGGGTCACACCGCTGATATCGTCGATGATCGCTTTCTTCTCTCCCAAAATCCGATTGAACAATGTCGATTTCCCCACATTGGGCCTGCCTACAATGGCTACTAAACTACTCATAGATCATACTGATTAATATCCAAATTTTCGCAGCAGATCTTCATTGTTCCGCCATTTTTCACGCACTTTTACATGCAGGTTTAAAAATACTTTTTTCCCGAGATATTCCTCGATATTTTGCCGGGACTGGATCCCCAGTTCTTTGATGGCTGATCCGTTTTTCCCGATAATGATATACTTCTGACTTTTCCGGTTGACATATATCATCGCAGAGATATGAATGATATCTTCTTCCTCCTTATATTCTTCGATGTCAACCTGCGCCGAATAAGGAATTTCCTGCCTAAACTGGAGAAAGATCTGTTCCCGGATAATTTCACTGATAAAAAACCGGATATTCTTATTGGAAATCTGATCCTTGGGATAATAGCTGGGACCTTCGGGCAGATGGGCCACCAATTCGTCCAGCAAGTCGCCTACGCCGGTTCCGTGCTCTGCTGAAATCTCTAGCGTATTATCAAATTTTATTTTCTCATTCCACTCCTTGCTTACCTCTGCAACACTTTCAGAGGTGGATTGATCTATTTTATTGATTATAAGTATTTTAAATGCTTTTGATTTATCTACTTGTTGAATCAATTGATCCGCGAGTACCTTTTCGTCGGTGGGGCTGACCATCACCAGCAGAATATCAGCATCCTCAAATGATTCGTCGATGTAGCTATTCATTTTCCGGTGCATGTGGTAGGTGACTTCCTCTACGTACCCGGGCACATCCGACAAGATCATCTGGTACTCAGGAGCGGACAATATCCCCAGTATCCGGTGGCGGGTAGTTTGAGGTTTATGGGTCACAATACTGAGTTTCTCCCCCAGGAGTTGATTCATCAGGGTCGACTTTCCCACGTTGGGCAATCCTATGATATTTACGAAGCCGGATTTGTGAATCAGGTTACTCAGTTTCTATATATTTTTGCTTGTTCATCAAAGCGTCAAAAGTCTTAAATAAATTATCCGGGGTCTGTTTTCTCCATTCATAATTCATCAATTGGGGCAAAAGATGGACGTAATGGTGCAACCGCGAGTTGATCATTTCCTCGTATACGTGTTGATGCATGTTGAGAAAAATGACCCACCCCCCGTTATCCAGGGTATTTTCGTACCATTCCTCATAATAATCATCATCCCCACCATGAAAATTGAGTACGTTCTCTCCTATCAGCGCAAATTTATGTATTCCCCGGTACATTAGTACATCGAGTACCTTTCTTTTTAGATACATCACGTCATTGTGAAGGCAATCATTCCACTCCCCCATCAGTTCAATGATGCAGAATCCGTCATCATAATCCGCGTACAATATCTTGAGGTAGAGCGTATCCGACCCAAATTCATCCCACTGAGGATGTATGTAATAATTGTAGATTTTGTTGGAAAAATAAAACTGATCATAATCGCGTCCATAAAATGGTGAGAGCTCGTCCTCCTCGACTACGTAGTGATTTCTCCAGTGATAGTATGGTTCAATATCGTGCACTTATAATGCTGTTTATTTTCTGTAATTTCAGGCCCATTTTCCTGAAACGGCGCCTCTCATAGTTAAATTTAATATCTGAATTTTTTTTTAATAATCAAAATGTTATCCTATCGTTATTTTCCTTAAGACATCGTATTACCTTTACAACGCTTCTTGTCAAAAAGTAGTTTACTCATGAACCGGTTCTACCTGGTATTTGGTTTTTTATTGTCTACAATCTTCTCTCTTGCCCAACCGTGCAGGGTCAGTCCCAATATAGAAATACCAGACAACGGCAGAACCTATCCCTCCAGAATAGAGGCCAATACGTCCAATTCCGGCCATCAGGTATTGTGTGGAGTGAGGCTTTCCTTCACCCACCAGTTCGCGGATGAACTGAGATTTGTCCTCCAGAGCCCCGATGGAAAAAGACTCGTTCTGAAGGCAGGTAAAACGGCTTCTTCCAAAACCAGCGGCAGTACTTTTGATATATTTTTTGTGAGGGGAAATGAGGAAGCACACCCGGACGATTTCAAAAAACCGGTTTGGAAAGACAATAAATGGGAAGAAAATCAGGCGTACGTCGGTTCGTATTACCCCGATGGAGAAGAAGGTTTGGCCCATTTTGACGGGGAAAGACTGACCGGAAGCTGGAATTTATTGTACACCGACCGGGTGAGTGGTGGAAAAGGAATCCTCCACAGCTTTGAGCTCATCTTTTGTGATGCCCCCGTATTTTGCAACCCCTGTTCGGTTCCCAGGGATTTTGTGAATGCCCAAAATTTCGGTTCCTTTTGCGGGGGGGATCCGACTCTGTCCACCATCCGGCCATCCTTTATTTCCTCCAGACTACAACCCGGGTATTCCAATACTTTTTTGATCGTCAACAGCCGGGATAAAATCATTAGCCGGGGGAGCAACCCGGACCTCAGTTCTCTCAATTCCGGAACATACACCATCGTAGGCCTCCAGTTCCGGAACGAAAACAGTTCACAAATTGAAAGCATCAATGACATGGACGACCTCAATGAATTGTTTTACGGGAATCAGGCCAGGATATGCGGGGCGATTTCCAATACTTCTGCCACCATTACGATACTTTCGGATCCGGGGTTCCAGCAAGAGACCCTGGAAGTATACGGGAAAGATCAGATCATCCTCGACGGCTGGGTCATTGCGTCGGATCAGACCGTAGAACAGAGTTACACAGACCAAAATGGTTGCGACAGCCTCGTGCGCATAAACGTGCAATTCAAGGAATACGAACCTGATTTCATGCAGGATCATTTGTACGATTGTGACCACACGACCATCCAGCTTAAGGTCACCACAGAACAGGACTTTGGAGTCCAGAGGTGGTTTACCTCGGATGGAAAAATCAGCAATCAATCCGATATCAGTTCTGATCAAATAATGGTAAATGCTCCCGGAACGTATTTCGTGGTATTTGAAATAGCTGATTACCTGGATACCGTACCGTATACTCTCCGGATAGATCCTGCCACACCGGTGCTCTCCCTCTCCAATGAATACGTGCTTTGCTCCTCCACCCCGCTGGTATTGCCGATCGGTTCCAATTTTTCATCAGCCACTGTCAATCCAGCCACATCCGCCTCGATCCGGGACGGGTTCATCACATTCCAGGAACCGGATCTGTACACCGTATCTGTTTCCAACGGAGCCTGTCCCATCACAAAACATATCCTGGTCAAGCCCCCGGTCCCGGGTGAAATCATCACCATCGAAAATACGGCGATCTCCTGTCCGGACAATCCGGTGGAGGTAACGCCTGATCTCACGCGCGAATACCAAAACTATGCCTGGTACCTCGATGGCACAGAAGTGGCGACGACCAAAACATTGTCCACGACAGAACCCGGTTTTTACTCTTTCCGCGCCTTCGACGGAAATCAATGCGGGAGTAGTGGCACGGTGCTGGTCGAAGACAATATATCCAGCGTCAATCTGGAGATCGAGGGAACTTCCATTATCAACTGCTCCAATGTGGGAATGGACAATCGGTTGTCCGTACTGTTTACCGGCGATTTTAATGTACAGTGGAACCTGCCCGATGGGACGACTTCTTCGGATCTGAGCGTACCCATCAACGGCGAGGGAGAATATACCGTAGGCATCACCGACGAATCCGGTTGTACTTTCAGCGAATCCCATACGGTGACAAGCGATTTCACTGAGATTGATTTTGTATTGGAAGATGATGTCGTGATTAAATGTGATCTATACTTCGAACCCATCAATGCCACCGTAGAAGCTTCTCCGGATGAATATGATATCAGTTGGACCGGGGCTACCCAGGGGAATCCATCGCATTATGCGATTGTGAGCGAACCGGGAACCGTCAGTGTCACGGTCACCCATAAGAGAAGCCAGTGTTCCACGACCAAAAGCGTCACGGTGACTGAAGAGGCAGGAAAACCCCAATTGGAATATGATGGAATGCTCGCCAGGGCGATTACCTGCGTCGATCCCATTCGGAAATTACCAATCAGTATCAGCGATTGCGACGGTTGCACTCCAGAATTACACCCTGAAAACGGATTCCAAATCCAGGACAATACGCTTATCGCGACAAAACCAGGGACCGTGTCAATTAAGCTGGAAAATGAAAACTGTGTCAGCGAACACGAAATCATTTTTCCAGATCAAAAGGAGGCAGAAAAACTGGATATAGTCAAGCAGAATATTGGTTGCAACGACAAAGCTGGAAGAATTGAAATCCAAAATCATAAAGCATATTCTTCTTTGAGGTACGTAATTGGCTCGGATACGCTTCCATATACCGGACCGATTACCAACATCGATTCCCCCCAATCCTATTTATTTTTGTATACTCAATCAGAGAATGGGTGCACCTCTAAAGAAAACGTGACCATCCAGGAATCGATGGCACCCCCTAAAATAGAATACGATCCCATCCAATACCTTGATTGCAATACCGGAGTTGCGAAACTCAAATTTACCGGCACTGGCATCGAGCAGGTCCGATGGTTGGATTCCGAAAATAATGAGATCTCCAATGACCGTCAGATCGAGGTAGATCAGGCAGGAGAATACAGGCTTGTGGTATACAACGCTATCGATTGTTACCAGGATGTGACGATCCAGGTCGTCGATGACCGTTCCTCACCTTCGCTGGATCTGGATCCGGAATACGTGCTACCCTGTTCTGATAGTGAGGGTTCGATCTCATTGTCTTACGATACGAGTAAACTGGCATCTACAGAGTGGTATGGAGCAGCCGGACTGATTTCCAGTGAATTCTATCCGGATTTGGAAGCCGGGAATTATCAGGTTTTGATCGAGGGAAAAAACGGTTGTAAAACCACGGAACAAACCAGCGTAGTGCAACAGGTAGCGGGCGCTGGTCCGGAGGTAATCGCCCCGGCCATTACCTGCAACAGAGATTTTTCCACGGTGCACCTGGAGTCATATCAAGATGTTCAACAGGTTCAGTGGATCGATGAAAGTGGTCAGGCAAGTTCCAGTGACACCTTTGATGTCTACAATCCCGGACGCATCAGCCTGACGATCCGACTGACCAACGGATGCCTGGTATCGAAAAGTCTCAGCGTAGAGGACGACAAGGCCACCGTCCCTTTCACCCTGAACAAACCCATTATCAACTGCCACACCCCGGATCCCAAATTTGTGGTGAAGAATACGGATACCACCAACAGGAAGATCAATTACCAATGGTATTTTGGGAAAACCCCGGTAGGAAACGAGCCAGAGTATGATATAGATTATCCTGGGAATTATAAGGTGGACGTTTTCTATGACAACGGTTGCCTCGATTCTCTGACCCACACCGTCCGACTGGACACCTCGGCTATTGAATTCAGGTTGCGAACGGACACCATTACCTGCGCCAGATCCAAAATCCAACTCAGGAGTGACATCATGACGGATCATATCACGAGCGCCAGCTGGACCGGCCCGGAGGGCTACACTTCCAAAGCGATCCGTCCCAATTTCCAGTTACCCGGGACCTACGAGGTGACCTATGCAGGTGAAAACGGTTGCAAAGGAACCGAAACAATGGAAATATACGGGGACATCCACGCCCCGGAGGTGGATTCTGTGGATTATCCTTCGCTTGGTTGCGATGACAAGGAGGTGGACCTGACCTTTTTCACCGATGATTCCGTCACTATACAGTACTGGCAATCCCCTGACGGACAGATCCTGGAAGATCCTGTCGTCAAGGTCAGATCAAAAGGTAATTATACGCTGTATCTGGAAGGCAGCAATGGTTGTTCAAAAATTGATACATTTTTTATCGACGGCACGATTATACCCCATTTTGACGTGGAGGTAGAAGCTGCTGGCTGTGACGATCAGACTGGTACGGCACTGATTCTGCCCGAGCGGGATACATTTGAAGCCATCTGGTACGAACCCGGTACCGGGAACGAACTGGGAAGAGGTCATCGATCACCCGAACTCGCGACGGGTTCCTATCTGGTGACGGTGATCAATCCATACAACAATTGTGATTCTACGGCCGTATTTGAAATCTCAGACATTTCGAGTGAAATCGCGGTTGATATTTCCATCGATGATTCTATCCGCTGCGAACGGTCCCAGGCCAACCTGATGGCCTCGGTATATCCTCCTTCTGAACATTACGTGTACGAATGGCGGTATGGGAGTGAAGCCGGGGTGATCTCCACGGATTCCATGGCCACCGGGGTTTCCAGATTGGGACAGTATTCCCTCATTGCCAGGGATACGGTCAATCAGTGCATGGTCGAAGGTCGGTACAATAACGTAAGAGCCCCATCCAGGTTGCGGTATTTTGATATGTTTCTTACCGAACCCGCCTGTGACATCAACAGAGCCGGATGGGCCATAATGGATTCCCTGATCGGTGCTTCCGATATGAGCCTGGTCACTTACAGCCTCAATGGTGGTCCGTACCGGGAACAGGATACTTTCCCGTTTCTATACGCCAACGAGCGGTATGATATATCAGCCAAAGACCAATACGGCTGCAGACTGGACACCACGCTTCTGCCGGAACTGAGAGGCATTATGGATCGGGTAGCATTGATTCCGGACACGACCATAAACAGTGGGGACAGCATCAATTTCAATGATCCGGCGTTTAAAATACAATACGTATCCGCCGATGCTCCATTGTCGGAACAATACACCTGGATTCTCAATCCCGATACCTTATCTTGCGATTATGATTGTGTAGATAAGATTCAAAAACAACTATTCGAAACCCGTACAATTTCCGCCAGGATGACGAACCAATACGGATGCGTGATTACCGACACCTTCGTGGTTCATGTCCGGGAAGGGGATGTGCTCAATGTGCCCAATGCCATTGCTCCCACGAGTGGAAACGTAGGAAGTGCCAATGCCTGTGTATACGCAAATCAATACGTGGAAGTTGTTGAGATGTTCGTGGTGTTCAACCGCCAGGGCAACGTCATCTTCAAGTCCTCAGGATTTAACCCGGAAAATCCGTACCAGCAATTGCCAAATTGCTGGAACGGGCTCGACTCTCAAAACAACCCTCACCCTCCCGGCAATTACAATTACTACGTAAAATACCGGACGGTATATGGTGAGTCCAGGCAAAAATACGGGAATATCTTATTGATCAGATAAGGTCCGTGACTGCGATCCGGGCGCTTGAACTTGAATCCACCTCAGGTGTGAGATAGTTCTCAGAATACGAGCCGGTGGTAAACTTTCAAGAAATTAAAATGGGAAGTTCGTTTCCTGGCAAAGGAATGAATTGGACATCTTAAATCAAAGATCCGGGATATGGCCCTGGCTCTATTTCACCTCCACGCGACGTCGATATTGATAAATCCATTTTCCAGATACCAATGCCATGCCTCCTGGACCGAAATCACCTTCATCCCCACCCGCTTGATGCCCGCTCTGAGCATATCCAGTTGGCGGGCAGCTTCGGTAGTCAAATCGATCATCCGGGAAGAATTCCTCGGGAGTCTGTCGTTGATCCTCACTACGATATCCTGTCCATTGGGATCGGTCAGCAAGACCCAGGAATCAAATGGCAGATTTTTGTGTGCCGCGGTCAGTTTGCTCTGCTGGAAGGTCTCGCCGTTGGCTGTTTTATTGCCTTCCAGGCTGTCGTGGTAGTAGGACGCTGTACCCGACACGATTTTTTGGGCCACCACAGGGTTGGCTGAAAATACCGCAGCAACGATGACAAACGCTGCAAAACGAACGATTCTATTTTTGAAAATAAGACAAACCATGATTGAAAACAAATGTCCAAAAATTGCTGGATAAATCATTCGGATTGACCAATCGTCTGATCTGGCTATTGAACGCTTCCGGTGGATCAATTAATTTCCACCAGTTCAATTTCAAATTCCAACTCTTTCCCTGCCAGAGGGTGATTGGCATCGATCACGATTTCATTTTCTTCCACTTTCGTCACCACTACCGGTATTTGCTGGCCGCTCGGATGTTGCATGGACAGTTGTTGTCCTTCCTCCGGCTTGAGATCTTCTGGAAGTTGATCTTTGGGAACGGTAAATACCATATCCTGATTTTTTTCTCCATATCCTTCGGCACATGAAAATTTCGCCACTTTTGACTCCCGCACTTTCATTCCATCCACAGCTTTATCAAACCCGGCAATCATCTGACCACCTCCCACTTCAAACTCCAATGGTTCCCGATCTCTGGAAGAGTCGAAAATGGTCCCATCGGTCAACTTCCCGGTATAGTGAACTTTAACCTTGTCGCCTTTTTTTGCTACAGACATATTGTTGTTTTAGTTATAAAAATTCTTGCGTTTTGGGATCACCTACGTACACCGACCAGATCAATCCCCTATTGGTTATTCTATAAACCTCGCTTCACCGTCCTTTTCTTG
>CALEIL010000288.1 GCA_937876435.1 uncultured Bacteroidota bacterium | reverse complement strand
TTGGCGACCAATATCTTTTTGTATCGATTGTGCTGATATTCCATTGATTCTGTTTAGGTTTGAGTGGACCAGTTGGACAATTGGACGAACTACGTTAACGCGAAAGTCCGATAGTCCTGGCCTGAATCCATAAAAATTTTCAGATCATTCCTAATGTGCGAAATTATGAATTCAATCGTACTTTTAGGTATTAATCTTCCAAAAACTACGAACCATGTCGTCGAGCAGGTCCCATTCGATCAGAAAACCATCATGACCGTAGGGCGTCGATATCTCCAGATAATGACTCATCCCGAGATTGGCGTGGATCAGCCGCTGTTCGTTGGTGGGAAACAGGTAATCCGTTTCTATGCCCACCACAAGCGCCCGTGCTTTGATTTGACTTAAGGGGTTTTCCGGATTGCCTCTTCCCCGTCCTACGTTGTGGCTATCCATGGCTCTCGTGAGAATATAGTACGATTGGGCGTCAAATCGTTTACTGAGCTTTTGCCCCTGATACTGCTGATAGGTGCTGGCTCGGAAATTGACCAGTTTGTCGGGATCATCCTGTTGGGTCTGATCAAAGGCCAGGTAATTGCGGTAGGATAACATGGCTATAGCCCGGGCTGCTTCCAGGCCCTTTTGGCCACTTCCCGGTCTGGGATCCCAGAGGCTGGGATCGGCTTCCAGAGCCATCCGTTGTGCTTCGTTGAAAGCGATACCCCAGGGAGAATGAACCGCGTTGGTTCCGATGACAAAAAAGTTGTCAAACAGGTCCGGCTGCATGATGTTCCATTCCAGAAGTTGCTGGCCTCCCATCGATCCACCTGCTCCGATGGATATCTTTTCGATGCCCAGGTGTTCCCTCAGGTGATCCATGGCTTTCACGATATCGCGGTTGGTCAGGAGCGGAAAATCGGCTCCGTAGGGCTGTTCGGTCTCTGGGTTGATGGACCGTGGATTGGTGCTCCCGTAACAGGACCCCAGCATATTGGCACAGACGATGAAATGACGGGAAGTGTCAAATACTTTGCCTTCTCCTACCAGACCTGGCCACCATTCCTCCGGCTCACTATTGGCGGTGAGGGCATGAAAAATCCATACGACGTTGGATTTTTGATCATCCAGCTCTCCCAGTGTGGTATAGGCCAGTTCAAAATATGGTAATTCCCCGCCACCTTCCAGCGGAAAGGGTTGATCGTATCTAAATTTTTTTACACTCATACGTGGTTGATTGAATGCCGGGAAAGGAGTTTGAGAATATTATCTTTCCGCAAAAGTACCTTTCCGGTTATTCATTGACCAAAATCATTGGCCTTTAGCCTCCGATTGATTGTCAAAACTGTGATTGTCCCGGGGATTTGTAATCACAAATTCCCGGGACAGAATCCAGTTTCAATTAATAGATTATTATGAATCACAAAATCTTTAAATCTGATCAAATGCCTGTTGCAGATCGTTTTTGATGTCATCGATGTGTTCGATACCCAAAGCCACTCTGAGGGTGGTAGGATTGACCCCGGCCTTCTTCTGCTCTTCATCACTCAACTGTTGGTGGGTGGTCGCAGAAGGTTGGATAATCAGGGTCTTGCAATCCCCTACATTGGCCAGGTGAGAAATCAGTTGCAGGGAATCGACCACTTTGGTCGCTGCCGATTTGTCCCCATCGAGTTCAAAAGACAGTACGCCGCCGAAGCCGTTGCGCAGATATTTCAAAGCCATCTGATGGCTTGGATGATCAGGTAGTCCCAGATAATTGACCGATTTTACCTTCGGATGTTCTTTGAGCCAGTTGGCAAGTTCCAGGGCGTTGGCGCAGGTGCGTTCCATTCTCAGACTCAGCGTTTCGAGGCCCTGAATCATCAGGAAACTATTGAAAGGACTGGCCGCAGGTCCCAGATCCCGGAGACCCTCGACCCTTGCCCGGATGGCAAAAGCTATATTTCCGAAGGGACCGTCACTGCCAAATATATCCCAGAATTTCATCCCGTGGTATCCTTCCGAAGGCTCTGTAAACTGAGGATATTTACCATTTCCCCAGTTGAAATTGCCCCCATCTACTATGATTCCACCGATGGAAGTACCATGGCCCCCTATCCATTTGGTAGCGGCGTGTGTAAGCACGTTGGCTCCGTGTTTGAGCGGCTGGCTGAGGTATCCACCGGCTCCAAAAGTATTGTCCACCACCAATGGCAGGTCGTGCTTCCGGGCTATCGCTGCGATGGCTTCAAAATCGGGCACGTTGTAGCTCGGATTACCGATGGTTTCTACGTACAGCGCCCGTGTATTTTCGTCGATCTGATCTTCAAAGCTGGATGGATTGGTCGGATCAGCCCATTTGACCTGAATCCCCAATCTTTTGAATGTCACCTTAAACTGATTGTAACTCCCTCCATACAGGTCCGTAGAAGACACGAAATTTTGTCCTGATTCTACAATATTGGTAATCGCCAGCAATTGCGCTGACTGGCCCGAAGCAGTAGCCAGGGCTGCGACACCACCTTCCAGTGCCGCGATTCTTTTTTCAAAGACATCCGTCGTAGGGTTCATAATCCGGGTATAAATATTCCCAAATTCTTTCAGGGCAAAAAGATTGGCCCCGTGTTCTGAATTGTTGAAAACAAAACTTGTGGTTTGATAGATGGGTACAGCACGAGACAGGGTGGAAGAATCCGGTTCGTGTCCTCCATGTACCTGGAGAGTTTCAAATTTTAAGTCTGCCATTTTGTAGTATGTTTTATAAAAGTTTAAAATATTTTATATGCTGGACATAGGATGACTTTATCCGGGGCCAAAAAATGAGAGAGATAAAAAATATCCGAAAATTGATGATTGTTTTTTTATATCCCCAATTTCTTGGCAGGATGTAGCACCTTTCCAACGCGGTTGCTAGGGTTTCACAGAGCCTGTTCTCTCCACCCTTCTGTATAAAAATCAATCTTCACCCGGGGCATTTTTTCCCTTCTGATCATCTGTGATTTGGTCAGATTGAAATGCATCGGGGATCAAAGAGAATTGATTCGATAAGCAAATGTAAAAATAATTTTGATAGTTTTGCACTTATCATTTAAATTCCGAACAAGGAACCTATGGAAGTTAATATCGAACGTAAATCGGGGATGTACCACCTGAAGTCCATCAATCAAGACGGGCTCTCTGTGGAGACGGATGCGTCGGAAGCAATCGGGGGCACCAATAAGGGGGTTCGCCCCATGGAAATGGTCCTGATGTCGCTGGGAAGTTGTTCGGCCATCGATGTCATTATGGTCCTCGATAAAGGAAAACAGAACCTGGAGGATATCCAGATCAACATCAAGGCGGAACGCGAACCGGACAAGATCCCGTCGCTTTTCACGCACATTGATATGCATTTTATACTATACGGGGATATCAGTCCCAAAAAAGCGGAACGGGCGATAGACCTCAGTCTCAACAAATATTGCTCCGTCGCACAAATGCTCAAAAAGACCGCGACGATCGGTACTACTTTTGAGATCATAAACGAATCCAACCAGTGAAAGACCAGACCAGACTGATCAGGACACAGACTGATCGCACAGCCTACAGAGAGCACAATACACCGCTATATCTGACCAGTAGTTTTACCTTCGACTCAGCAGAACAAATGAGGGATACGTTTTCCAACGATCTGGAGGGTCAAATCTATTCGCGATACTCCAACCCCAATCTGGACGAATTTATCGGCAAAATGTGCCTCCTGGAGGAGAAGCCTGCGGGATTTGCTACTTCGTCCGGGATGTCGGCGGTGTACCTGGGATTGATGAGTTTTCTCAGTACGGGTGATCACGTCCTGGCGTCGTGCGCCCTTTTTGGTTCCACGCATCAAATCCTGGACCAGATCCTTCCCCGTCTGGGAATTACTACCACCTACGTAGATCCGGAAAATACAGTAGAATGGGCGAATGCTGTCCGGAAAGAGACCAAACTGATGATCGTGGAAACCCCAAGCAATCCCGGATTGAAAATTATCGATCTGGAATATTGTGGACAATTTTGCAAAAGTCACGATCTCTTGTTTATCGTCGACAATTGCTTTGCGACTCCCATTCTCCAAAAACCGCATCGGTACGGATCCCAACTCATCATCCATTCAGCCACCAAATACATCGATGGTCAGGGCCGGGTACTGGGAGGCATCATCGTAGGCGATGAAGAGGAAATGGACAAGGTGATTTTCTTTGCCCGCCATACCGGGCCTGTAATGTCTCCCTACCACGCCTGGGTATTGTCCAAAAGTCTGGAGACCCTGTCTATCCGGATGAGAGTCCACTGTGAAAATGCCGGAATCGTGGCCGACAAACTGGAACAATTCCCTCAGGTCAATGTCGTGAGTTATCCATTTTTGAAGAGTTTCCCACACTACGAACTGGCGAAAAAACAGATGACGATGGGGGGCGGTATCGTCACATTTGAACTCAATGGGGACGTCAATTCGGTTTACAAATTTATCAACGGACTCGAGATGTTGTCGATCACGTCCAATCTCGGGGACACCAGATCTATCGTTACCCATCCGGCCACCACTACGCACAGCAAGATGGATCCGGCAGATCGACTTAAGGCAGGTATTTCTGACCAACTGATTCGCATTTCGGTGGGATTGGAGGATATCGAAGACATAGTGGAAGATATCGAACGGTCATTGAACATGTTGTGAGAGAGCTGCCAGAACCATGGAATTTTGTTCCATACCACTATTACTCTGTCAGACTTTTAAACTTTAACATCAAATATTTCAGCTCTAGAGTATTGATTCTTAACTTTGTAGGGCTTACAAAGTATAATCAAATTCAATATGAACACCCATGAACAAGTTTTACTTTCTAACGCTCGGGGTGCTGATAATGATTTCATCTTGTACCCAGGATGTGTTAAACGTCGGCAATATAGATATCCAACTTGAAACTCATATTCGGGCTGCTGCACCGAACAACGATCTCAACTACTGGATCCTGGCCGACTCCAGGGATTTTGAAAATATACCACAGGATCCAAAAAATCCTTTGACCCCGGCCAAGGTTGAGTTGGGCAATTTTCTTTTTTTTGAAACCGGTCTGGCATTGAATCCGAAATACGAAATCGGTAAAGAGACGTTTTCGTGTTCCAGTTGTCATATTGCTGAAGCAGACTTCAAACCAGGTAGAATGCAAGGCATCGGAGATGGGGGTGTCGGAACCGGGATTCGAGGAGAAACCAGGGTTAAAAATTCGATATATCCCGATGCGGCTTCCTTGGATGTTCAGGGAATCAGACCACTGACCGTTCTCAACGTAGCGTATTCGGCTAAAAACACCTTGTGGAACGGATCGTTTGGATCAGGCCACGCCAATGAGGGTTTTGAGCACCGGTTCTCAGAAGACGTCGATGGTGGATTGAGTCTGAACAACCTTGGATTTGATGGATTGGAAACGCAGTTGATCGAGGGATTTGACTTACACAGGATGGTGATGAATCCAACTATCGCTGATACCTTGGGTTACAAGGCGTTGTTTGATGAAGCTTTTCCCGATGTTACTGAAGAAGAACGCTATTCTGGGTTTACGGTCGCCATGGCCATGGCCGCCTATCTTCGCACAATCAATACCACGGAAGCCCCGTTTCAGAAGTGGCTAAAAGGAGATAAATATGCCATGAGCGAACAGGAAAAACGAGGGGCTTTGCTGTTTTTCTCCAAAGCCAATTGCACTTCCTGTCACGCCGGTCCGGCGTTCAGCGATACCCGCTTTTTTGCTGTGGGAGCCAACAATCTCGATGTCCTTCCCTCCTTTGTGGATCCACCCCGGGCGGCCAACAAAAATTTTGGCAGGGGATTTTTCACCGGGAACAAGGAGGATCTTCACAAATTTAAAGTTCCGACGTTATACAATCTCACCGGGACGCCTTTTTATTTCCATGGGAGCAGCCAACGCAATTTGAGGGACGTTGTCGAATATTTCAACAAAGCTATTCCAGAGAATACGAATGTTCCCGAAGAAAACCTGGCTGCTAATTTCAGACCATTGGGTTTGACCAGTTCCGAGGTGGATGATATCACGGCCTTTCTCGCCAATGCTCTCGATGATCCCAATGTCGCCCGGTACAAACCGGAATACCTTCTCAGTGGGAATTGCTTCCCCAACAATGATGCGGTGTCGAGACGGGATGGGGGGTGTACGAATTGAACATATAGTATAGGTTTTGAAAAACTTCCTCTACGGAAAAACTTTCGTTGCAAATCGATTTTATCCATTGCACCACGTGGGGGATCAAAAAACACGTATTGAAGTTAGGCAAACCTTGATTCCAGAGATCCCAGGTCAGAAATCCATGCTTACTCATAATGGAACCGGCATTTAGCTATCAAAATCTGATCCTCCTCACATCGATAAATCAATCTGTGCTCGCTGTCAATTCGACGAGACCAAAATCCTGAATATTTATGTTTTAAAGGCTCCGGCTTCCCTTTTCCTTCAAAAGGACTTCTTGAAATATCTTTCAATAGATCGTTAATTTTTTTGAGTTTCCTTCGGTCGGTTTTTTGCCAATATAAATAATCTTCCCAAGATTCCTCCACAAAAATGTATTTCACGCTATTCTTCGATTAGTTGTCTTTCGAAAGACTTTCCACTTTTCAATTTGTCAATCGCAGAATCAAGACGTGTTTCATTTTTCCGGGAAGATAATTCATGATTTGTTGCCATTAATGAATTGTATTCTTCAAGCGACATTACCACTATACCTGAGTCATTCCCACGATTTATGATTAAGGTTTCAAAGTTCTTTGTGACCCGATCCAAATATGATCTAATATTTTTTCTAAAATCAGAAACACTTGTAACTAACATAATTTGTTGCATTTAGTACAAAAATACGTACAAATTTTTACATATTCAAACCTACTTGTGAATCCTATCGTTCTGGCGTTCAGGAATTATTGTGTACGCCATTGAAACGCAAAATAATGGCAGGGTTTGTCCCCTACGTTCCGGATCGCGTGGGGAACATTGGATCCCGTGAAATACACATCCCCTTCCCTGCCGGGGTAGGTTGTCTCGCCTATCAGTTCTTCCGTTTCACCTTCGATCATCAGGACGATTTCTTCTGCTTCATGGGTATGAGGTGGATGGCTTTGCAGTCCGGGATTGAGCGTGGTTACGTGCATTTCGTAATATGGACACGTGATGGTAGAAGTATTGAAATATCTGCGGACGCCGCCTTTTTCAGAATCATTATAAGCCAGCCTCTCCGCATCGATGATAAAAGAGCTGATTCCCCCGGAAATTTTACCAGAATCAACGGGATGGATGCCTGTATAAATCATCCTGTAGTACCGGATGGAAGAAGATAAGGATTCGATCGTTCCATCTTCCCCTGGAAGAAGGAACATTACACTGTTGGGACCGATGGTTTCACTTTGACCATTTAAGGTGACTTTGGCCTGTCCGTCTTTTATAATTACTATTTGTTCTTCTTCCAATCCTAGTTTCTTTTTCCCGTCCTGCCGGGGCCAGGATTCCAGTCGTAAAATCACGCTCGAAAAATGAGACGTGGAACCACTGAAAAAGGTGTGCTCTGTCGAAGCTTCGGGAAGTGAATATAATCCGGAGACAATTTGTCCACTGGTTTCGTGTATCAAGGAATGGGAAACAGGCATTTTTTGATTCTGGCCAAATACTGTGGTACTGGCTAAAATCAAAGAGAGAAAAAGGTAGTGGTATTTCATACTTGCTTGCACTTGTCAGAATATTTCTGAAATATTCGATCACATAAATATGACTTAAAGCTATTAACTGCAGATTGATAGTCCACGAATATAATAAAAATGCAGGCCGTCAGGCCAATTTAATATCCAATTTAACAGCCAAATTCTGAAGGTCAACCCACAAACTACGTAATTTATTTTCATCTTCAGGTAGTAATGTTCCGCTGTAATTCCTACTATTAACTTGTACTGGCAGGCCCCTTAATTGCATAAAATATTTTGAACTGATTTTATACTTTCTGCCAATGACCTTCTCATTCTTTAAAATAAAATTATTCACCTCATCCACCATTGACGTTTTGTTTGCATAATTTGCATATTTACACAAGTATGCGTACAATTCAGGGTAGTAATTACTCGCGATCGTAGATGTACCAGCACCATCATGACGCAAAGTGTCCAACACATCCGGAGTATGAGCATTGTACAAACCCATCTTAGTGTTTTTACAAGCTTCAATTTTTTGACGTACTACGTTTTCGTCACACGAAGTATCTTTCAAGTAAACAAACCGGCCAGTATCTGCTATATCTCCCAATAATTCCGGTGAAACCAATCTCTTGTATGGACTCGGGCATTCGTATAATCCCAGCGGTATGTCTCCGGTCTTATCAACGATTTTCATTAATGTATTTTTGAATTCATGTTCACCGGCAGACTTTTCAACAATCACACTGGTAATAACTACCACTCCATCAACTCCAGTGCTATAAATCTTTTTTATAAAATCCACATTTTCATCCACATTTCCGGAAAAAGTACCGGTTGAAACCACCGGGATCTGGCTGTTTTTTACTACAAAGTGCGTCAGGTTCAATCGTTCATCTGGAGACAATTCATACATTTCACTTGAAGCACAATTGGCAAAAAAACCCCGGATTCCCGCCCTTTCATACCACTTAATCAATTTTTTCAATCCGGAATAATCGATCTTTAGATCCTTTGTATATGGTGTCATCATTACCGCATAGGCGCCTCCTGGTAATTCACTTATCCTATTTTGATGCGAAATGAAAATGGGAGATGCATTCATCGACATAAGCCCCACTGCACATCCAGTTGCGAGCTTAACAAATCTTCTCCGTTTTATAGATTTCATACCGTTGATTAAAATTCACATTTAACTGAACAATACTTTACCTCATTCTAAAATGAGTACCGCCCAAAATAATGTCCCATTTGGTTCGTAGCACTGAAAATATTTTAGTCTAATAAGGTTTATTTGTTCCCTGCAATAACCACATCCTGGACCGAATATCATCATTTGTGGGTGCTTGTACGTATTGAGTTTTCTCCAATTTTCCAACAGCTTCATTGTATTCTGCCACGTACTGTGGATCGGGTGGATTAGGAACATTATAATGGAATCGGATGGGTAAGGCAGGTTGATCAATATCAGATGGAATTACAAACTCAGGATAACCTGTTCTACGCCAATCGAACCATGGTTCGGACCTAAAAAACATCGATACCCATTTTTGAACCATTATTCGTTTATGCATATTGGAGGCCTGGCTCAGATCAATTGATTCCTGATTATAAAAATCATTAAAATCAAACCCTCCCACAAAGTCATTAAAAATCCCCCATTCTTCCATCGAAGCTTCAATAGCTTTTTTATAATGGTTTTCTGCATCATTCACACCAAAAGCTCCCATGATCGCTGCTTCTGCCAGAATAAATTCAACTTCAGAATACGTGATAATTTTCATAGTTAGGTACTCATTAGCATTTTGAAAATATATGTCACTTAGCCGGCTAATAAACGGTGTGGTTTTAGGTTCTACGGATGAGGCCTGGGGGCCTGCGTTGTATGAAGTCCAGGAAGTTTTGTTACCGATCGGCAAACCGATATACAGACTTGTGTCTAAGTTATTATATCCATTGGGGTAAGGGCGTTTTGTAATTTGAAACGTTTGTCCCAGAGGATCGGAATACTGAATAACCTCTTCTGATGTGATCGACTTGTCCCAATTAATCTCAACAGGACGAAGCCATCTATACAAACGTGGGTCGTTTTGCTCTTTTAATGTATTTAGAAAGTTTATTCCCATTCTTCTGGCATACGTCAGTTCAGAAGCATTAAATGGCCCACCCAGAAAGGAAGTCCCCGGAGAACTTCCAAGATACCTCATCTCTGCGTTGTCTTCATTGCTGGTAAAGACATTTTGGGCTGCATCCTGAAATTCTGCGTTGATATCTATGTCTAAATCTCCTCTCTTATTGTTTAATAACAAACACATCCGAATCCGAAGAGAATTAATAAACTTTATCCACTTACTTTTATTCCCGTCGTATAACAAATCGTATCCATCCAAAACTGGAACTTCAGATCCAGGAATAGCTTCAATCATACTTTTCGCTTTCTTCAAATCGGCTAAAAGAGTTTCGTAAATTTCCTTTTGCCCATCATATTGGGGAAATACGATTCCATTGTCGAGTTGATTTATTTCAGAAAAAGGAACATCCCCATATACTTTTGATAGCAAATCAATCAACACAGCTCTATAAACCAATCCTGCCGCTTGAATAAACGTATTGCCATCTTCCACGCTTAGATCATACATCGCTTGTACATCAACCAAAGAGGAGTACAACGATTCCCATGGACTATGTCCTCCAGGTTGCCAAAATAAGGCATTAAATTCTTCCGCTTTATAACCATCACCAACCTGGTAAAACTGTAATAGAGAAGGAATTCTTGAGTTCCAATAACCAAAATCACTGTACGCAAAGGCTACATTCCTGGTACTGGTACTCAATAAAAAATTTGGCGACAGATCACTCACATCGTTGGGACTCTGATTAATTTCATCAAAGTCACTACATGAAGTAAAAGTTAAGAAAAATGCAATAACAATTATATTTATTGTGGTGTTTTTCATAATCGTGATTTATTATAATTAAAATTCAACGTTTAATTTCAAACCCAGGCTACGAGTATAAGGAATAA
The DNA here is from genome assembly GCA_937876435.1 of uncultured Bacteroidota bacterium. Lineage (GTDB taxonomy): Bacteria > Bacteroidota > Bacteroidia > Chitinophagales > Saprospiraceae > Membranihabitans. Next base: position 16,970 of record CALEIL010000288.1, on the reverse strand, counting down.
CTGAGTAAAATTCGTATCCCTGGGCCTTCGTATCCCCCTGGTTGATAAAAGCCGTTTCCGGATCTACAAATACATCGTGTTTGGTCCAGAGAAACATATTTTGACCCATCAAAGACAAGGATAGATTCTGGACTTTCATCCTATTGACCAATGCTTTCGGAAACCTATAAGTGACGGACAACTCTCTCATCTTTACGTACGTAGCACTGTAAATATTAGCTGATCCCAGGTATCTGTCTGTGCCCTTTTGGGCATCGTATGGGCTTAACCATATGGTACCGGGACCTCCGAAATTTTCAATATAACCACCGCTTCCATCCGGTCTAACTCCTACCGCAAAACTCGCATCGTTGACGTACACTTTCTCGCCAGAGGCGTTTATATAGCTTCTTCTTTCTCTGGTTTCCTCATCTTGCCAGGGGAAACCACCATATTCAGCATCGCGTCCTCCTACCCAGTCATGTGAGAATTTTTCAGGATTATCCTTGATTTGTTGGACGATATCCACATTAGGATCATAATCCACACTTCCATTTATTGATTCGGGAAACCTTCCATCATTCTTCCCTTGCCTCAGCGTTTCTGAATAGAACTGCCCACCTGACCTCCAGTCGAATACTGCGGTAATAGTGAAGTTTTTGAATTGGATATTTGGGTTTATTCCCATGATAAAATCTGGATTGTAGTTTCCAATTTTTTCGAAATGATCGGGATTTTGATCTCTTTCGGGCTTCCCGTTTTCAAAAATTATAGCGTGTCCGTAGTACTCAGAATTAGGATCCTCTACTTTGAAGTAAGGGGCTTGATATATATCCCCTATTTGATCTCCAGGGTAGGTATAAAAGTAAGCGTATCCCAGGCCATACCCATAATATTCAATTCCATCAGCAAGCTCTACTATTGTGGTTCTGTTTCTGGTGAAATTTAAACCTAAATCAAACGAGAAGTTGTTTTGCCTGATCAAGGAAGAGGTTAAAGTTATGTCCCATCCCTGGCTTTTTACCAGACCCGCATTTATAAGTTTACTATTTGCTCCTGATGTAATGGGAGTACTAATGCCAAGGACCTGGTTTTTATTCTCCATTACATAATAAGTCCCATCAAGGCTCAATCTATTATCAAAGAGTGATAAATCCAGGCCAATTTCTCTGGAAGCAGCAATTTCCGGTTTAAGTTGGGCATTTTTGGCTACCCTGGAAAAACTGGCACGTTTTGTTTCTCCCCAGTCTTCTCCAAAATTAAAATACCTCTCGAGTTGATATGGATCTACATCGTTTCCTACCTGGGCGAACCCTGCGCGTATCTTTGCGAAGGTAACCCATCCAGGCATTGCAATCATATCGCTCAACAGTATGCTCAAGGATGCTGAAGGATAAAAGTACGACCGGTTTTCTTTGGGCAGGGTACTGGACCAATCATTTCTCGCTGTCAAATCGAGATAAACCATTCTTTTAAAACCAATAGAAGCTTGCCCAAAAACACTGTTTACTTTCTTTTCACTCAAAAAGTTACTATATGCTACGGAACCAGGACCTCCATTATTGATCGTGTACAGTCCTGGAATTACCAGGTTAGTTGTAGAATTACTAAGGTTTTCTCTGTAATTGTATCTAAGATTTCCCCCCACATTAGCATTGATGTCGAAATCAGTCAAAAGTGTTTTGCTATAAGAAAATAGTCCCTCCCAATTTTGCTCTATAAAACTGGAGTTTTGAATATCAAAATTCCCCTTAACCGCATCGACGGTATCCCAGGGGCGTTGGTTGGTAGCTCTTTGTCTTGATTGGCTACGTAAATACCTAGCTGTGAACCGAAGGTCATTTAAGAACTCCCAACTCATTTGCACTTTTGCCAAAGCCTGCAAACGTTCAAAACTGGTGATGGCATACTCCTGCATAAGGTAAGGATTATTCCATCGGGTTTTCCATCTACGTTGTACAACTCCAGTCTGACCTTCCATCCACCATGTCTCTGGATTCAAATACGGCGTCATATCAACTTGTGGACCTATGGTTAATATCGCTCTTGTTGGAGTCCGAAAACTATTATCAGTGTTTGGCCTATTATCAGATTTTGATTCATTAAATGAAGTCATTACCGTAATGTCCAATCTATCTGTGAGATTCATGGTCCCGTTGATTCCAATATTATTCTTCCGTAGATCTACATTGGGCATAATTCCCGTATTATTGAAATTACCTGCTGACACACGGAAATTAGCTCGTCCGTAATTTCCATCTATTGATAAATTATTTGATTGAGTCCAACCGTTTTGATAAAAATCTTTCTGACGATTTCTGTTGTTTTCATATGAAATTAATTCACTCGGAGTATCCTGATTTCTTTGTTGGGCAATAAATCCATTATCCAGTTTGGGGCCCCAGAATTCGTATGCATCGTTTGCAAATACAAAAGCTCCGTCTTGACCTGAAGCAAACTCATTTTGAACTGGTAAGTATTTGTATGGAATATCCCCAATGACTGAAGTATTGAAATTCACTCCTAAGCCCTTCTTCATGTCAGATCCGGATTTTGTAGTAATAAGAACTACTCCGTTAGCAGCCCGTGAACCATAAAGTGCAGCAGCACTGGGACCTTTTAAGATAGAGATCGACTCAATATTGTCCGTGTTTAAATCTCCTATCGCATTTCCCAGGTCCGCTTGATTAAATAGATTATCCTTTGTGTTAAAAACCGGAACTCCATCAATTACAAATAATGGTTGATTATCTGAATTTAATGACGATGCTCCCCGAATAGTCATGTTCACTGACGAACCTTTGATCCCATAAGTCTGGGATATTTGGACACCAGCTACTTTACCCTGCATTGAATTGAGGACACCTACCTGGGGTGTTTTATTCAACTCCTCGCCATCAACTTCACCGACTGAATACCCAAGTGCCTTTTTTTCCCGAGTAATACCCAGTGCAGTAACGACCACCTCATCAAGAGTTTGGGCATCTTGCTGCATAATAATGGTCAGACTGGTCTGCCCATCAACCGATACTTCCTGGCTTTGATATCCGATATAAGATAGTACCAGAACCGCCTGATCTGTGATATCACTTAAGGAGAATCGGCCATCTACATCCGTCGTGGTTCCGGTGTTGGTTCCCATTACCAGGATGTTGACTCCGATCAATGGTTCTCCGGATGTATCCATCACTCGTCCCGATATATTGAGTACTAAGCGTTTTCGGTTGATGTCTGTCCATTTGCCGGAATTCAACATCGCAATCGGAGAGGCCGCTTTCATTCTCATTGACTTTTTTTCATTATTAATGATCCTGGTCAAATGTCTGATCATCGTTTCCAGGGACTCGATGCCTTCCGGGGTATTCCGATACAACACCACGTATCGGTTTTCCAGAATGGTATATTTTAATTCAGTTTTCTGAAGAGCATACTCCAGCGCCTCATCAATATCTCCCACTTCGGGATAAGGAGCCTCCACTTGGACCGATTCGACAATACGACGATCATAGGTAAACAATACATTGTACTTTTCTTCCCATTTCCGGATCAGCTTTACCAACTCCTCCTTTTGTACTATGGATCCCGGCAAGTATTCCGGGACTGGTGAGTTTGTCGCTAATGGCTTTGATTCTAATTCCTGCGGGCAGGTCAGACACAAACATACGATGCCCATGACCAACAGGTATCCCCTGGTGATAAATATTTTCATTTTCACTTGATTTGATAAAAATTAAATTATGATATGTCTCTCTACTATTTTTTTAATTTCACCGTCTTTCCGTTTTCCTCCAATTCCACCGATAGTGACAATTCCAGCGCGCTTTTCATGACCTCCCAATTAGCATAAGGAACTCCCACATCCATCGGTATGGACAGCAAGGAAGTATCCTGTACTTCAAATCGTTTTCCGTAAATTCCTTCCAGTCTGATCAGGATCTCTCCCAGCGGTCGATTCCGGAATTTTAGCTCTCCCTCCGTCCAGGAAGCAGCTTCGTTCCTTGTCACATCTTTGTACTTTTTTATAGAGGTGTGGCCGGCCGGTTGCATAATCCAGTCCCCGGTGGTCATCAGCATGATTGAATCTCCAGTTTCTGGATTAAGCTCGAGCTCGATCTTTCCTTCGTACAGATAAACATCGGTGCCCAGCGCATCCTCCCGAACATTGAATGAGGTTCCCAAAACCCGGATGGTCGCATTTTTACTTTCTACGGTTAAGGGAATCCCTTCATTACGCGCAATGTCAAAAAAAGCCTCACCCGTCAACTCTATTATTCGTTCGCCGGATTTCGCCCAGTCCGCATTCCATCGGATGGTAGAATTGGCATTGAGCAACACATTACTGTTATCAGATAATACCACCTCCATTGTCTCTCCGTACCCGGTTTGGTATTGTTCCCAACCGAGATCACGATTCCAAAACAATATCGATGTAATAATCATCACAACAAAAGATGCGGCCATAGACCATCCGACCACTTTCAACCTATATCGTCTACGATCCAGGCTAGTGGGCAAAGGTTCTGGCAACGGATGTTCAATTGTTATTTCTTTCCAATTCTTCTCCAGGGGACCATCAATCCAATCACTGACATTCTCGGTAACTGAAAGTTGGAGTAGTTCATCCATTTCTTTCTCTGAAATGGTGTTCTCCTGGTATTTTAGGTATAAAATTTGAAATCGGCTGATATTTTTATTGAAATCCGTCATTTAGTATTTCTGATATCGGTAAATTATGTTCCTGGAATCTGCATGTTTGATAGGAAGACGGAATACCGGTCCAAATGTCCCGGACCTTTTTAATTTTTTTTTTATATTTTATGTTTTATTTTTGTTATCAAACCTTGAAATATTCAGTAGAATTGGATCAGATTGACCACATATTGAAGATCTACGAAAAAAGGATATATGCTTTTTTCCTCAAAAACATTAAGATTCCTGCTGTTGCAGAGGATCTGACCCAGGATGTATTGATGAAACTGTGGATCAGAAGAAAAACTCTGCAGGACGTTCATAATATGGAGAGCTTTGTATTTACTATCGCAAAACATCACGTGATCGATCACCTGAGAAAAGCAAGAACCAACCAGAATTACAAAGAAGCCCTGGTCAAACAAATCAAGGTAGAGCAACCCAGGGCGCTTGACAACATCATTTATAAGGAATATACAACCATGCTCGAGGAAGTACTCGATGAACTACCACCCCGTCAAAAAGAAGTATTCCAACTTAGCCGGTTAAATGGACTGACGCATGATGAAATAGCGACCCGGCTCAACATTTCCAATAAAACCGTTCGCAACCATTTATTTGAAGCACTCCAATACATCAGAGCCCGGATCAATACGGATAGCATTACGTTGATGGGTATCTTAATTCTGTGCCAGTGACCGGATACAGGCTGACAATTCCTCAATAGAATCCGTCAAATAAAGCACCCCGAATCCCTTTTATATTCATACAAATGCACCTCGCCGCCAGTACACAACCTGCCCCTTATGTGAAAAGTCTATTGGCAAACTGTGGAATTAGTGCCCCATTTCATAAACTCTTATCACTTATGAAACAGAACACTACGGCAACGGTCGTACCTTGATCTCCTTAAAATAAATTATACTGCCCGGATCGTGGGCCTGGATGGCAAACGTACCCCCTTTGAGGATGCGGTTGACCCGCTCTCCTTCTCGTTTGGGATTCTCCGGCTGGGTATAATCCACGGTTACGATATCGTTGACTTTGACGATCACACGGTCTCCATCAACTTTGATATATTCTGTGAACCACTCATCGTCGTAAGAGTAGTTTTCCCGTATTTCCACGATATCGTACAGACTTCCCGTTCTTTTCCAGTCACCGCCGGAATTGTTGATCTGAACTTCGTATCCGTGTAAAGGCCAACCTCCTTCCTGGTAGGTAGTATGAAAATAGATACCAGAATTGGCACCGGGTTTGGTCATGACCGTAGCTTCGAGTTCAAAATTCTGAAATTGATGGTTCTCTACTTCACCTACGTAATAGAGATGTGAGCGGGGCCCCGCCACTTTCAACAACCCGTCCTCCACTGAAAACGTTTCTGCATTGTCGCCTACTTTCCAGCCGTCCAGATTTTGACCATTGAATATCGAAATCCAACCATCCCCGTCTGAATTGGCTTTTTTCTGAGCCATGGTTGCGCAGGATAGATTAATAGACAACAGGACAATTAAGAAAAAATGCATGCGATGTTTCATTCCAACTATTTTTTAAATGTTCGCGTGAATATAATAAATACAGTACAAAGTTATCGTCAGAACATCCGATAAGTATAGATAAATGGCAAAATAAGCATAGGTTTGCTAACCCAGTTTCTCCCTGAAAAAATCGATCGTCCTTCCCCAGGCCAGCTCAGCAGCTTCTTCGTCATACCTCGGTGTAGAGGTATTGTGAAACCCATGATTGGCTTCCGGGTAAAAATAGGCCTGATATTCCTTACCGTGTTCCTTCAGACTTGCTTCATACGCCGGCCATCCGGCATTGACTCGTTCATCCAGTGCGGCATAATGCAACATCAACGGAGCCTTAATAGCAGGAACATCCTCCTCCTCAGGCTGGGAACCATAAAAAGGTACCGCAGCAGCCAGTTCCGGTAACCGAACCGCCATCATATTGGAAATCCAACCCCCAAAACAAAAACCCACTACCCCGATTTTTCCATTCACCTTATCGTGGTCCCGCAGATACTCATACGCCGCGATGAAGTCTTCCAGCATTTCATCCCGATCTCGTTCCCTTTGCATAGCCCGACCGTCATCGTCATTTCCAGGATACCCTCCCAGTGGGGACAGGGCATCGGGAGCCAGCGTGACAAAACCAGCCAGTGCGGCCCTCCGGGCGGTGTCTTCTATATACGGATTGAGGCCCCGGTTCTCATGGACCACGACGATCCCTCCCAACGATGCGTTGTCTTCATTTGCTGCTTTTTTGGGAAGAGAAAGCAGACCTTTGATCTTGCCCCCGCCTTTGGGCGAATCGTATTCTATATACGATGATTCCAGATCCGGGTCATTGGGCGAAACCAAATTGGTGGTCTTGTAATCCGGCAGCAAATATTCCAATAAAGCCGGAACGGTCAACCCCCCTACGGCGTACATCGATAATTTTTCGATAAAATCCCGGCGTTTAATTTTGTTGTGAGCGTATTGATCGTATAGATCAAAAACCTCCTGGTCGATTTGATTCCTGTTCAAATTTTTCATAACAACTATATTTTAGTTTATAAATTTTTCCATGAACGGATCCTTGTAGACGCGACCGATCGGGATGGTTTGTTGGTCGATAAGATAAATTTGATTACCCACGATTTTTTGGATTTTGACGACATTCACGATGTATGATTTGTGGATGCGGGCGAACTGATCGGCATCGAGGTAGCCTTCCCAATAATTAAGCGATTCGGAGGTCAAATGTTTTTTTCCCTCCAGGTATATTTCCGTGTAATCAGAATCAGCCTTGATATATAATATGTCCGGGATGTGGATCTTGATATACTCATACCCGGATTTGATAAACAATTCGTTGGGGGTGGTTTTTTGAGTCAATTCATTCCCATAACCGGCCGTCGGTTGATTTCCTCCCATAGCCTTGGTCACGGCCTTCACGAATCGTTGGAAAGAAAATGGCTTGAGCAAATAATCCACCACATCGAGTTCGTACCCTTCGAGTGCGTAATCCTGAAAAGCAGTCGTGAGTATGATCCTGGGGGGATGAGACAGGGATTTCAGAAAATCGATTCCAGACATTTTGGGCAAATGGATATCCAGAAAAATCAGGTCGATTTTTTCATTTCTCAAAAAATCCAGGGCACTCAATGCGTCCGTAAAAGCCGCTTTCAACTGAAGGGTACCGATATCACTGATGTATTTTTCAAGTATCCTCCTGGCTGGTGCCTGGTCTTCAATGATGATGCAATCCATGCGCCCTATTTTTTGTTCAATAACATCGTCAGATCCACTTCAAACCGGTCATCGGATCCGGAAATTATAAGACTATGCGCTTTCGGATAAATCAAATCCAGACGTTTTTTGACGTTTTCCAGACCAATCCCATTTGACAAGTCATCGACATTGGATTGGTCAAGATAGTTATTTTTACATTGAAAATGAAGTCTGCCGTCTTCCGTCATCCAAATTTTTATCTCGATCCATATTTGGTCGGTCTGGCTCGATGAGCTATGTTTAAAGGCATTTTCCACAAAAACCATCAGAATCAAAGGAGCGATCTGGTATCCCGGCAGGATATTTTCAATCGAGATATCTACCTGCCCCCGTCCTTCTATTTGCATTTGACTGAGATGGATAAAATTGTTCAATTGGTCAATTTCCCGGTCCAATGGGACAAACTGTGCTTTACATTCGTACAACATATACCGCAGGAAAGCAGACAACTCAAGGATCATTTCCGGGGTCCGGGGAGAATTCTCGATCGAAAGAGCGTAAATATTGTTGAGATTATTAAACAGGAAATGAGGGTTGATTTGCGATTTCAAAAACTGCAGTTCGCTTTCCTGGATCGTGCTCTTGAGGTCTTCCACCTCGCTTTGCTTTTCGAGAAGATCCCACGCAAATTTGAACGCACAAATAATCGTGATCGATGGCAGACATCCCAGGAGATTGTAAAATAAGCCCAAAAACTTCCTGCCTCTCGTATCCGGGTAATAGATTTGTTCCAGAATCCCCTCTTCCACGAATATGACCATCGCAATGACCAGACAGAAGTATAAAATAAATTGGAAATATTTTTTGGTATAAAAATACCGGGGCAGAAGGATATAGCTAATGATCAGCGCACCCACCACAAAGTTGAGAAAGAAAATGATCTGGATTGGATTGATTCCGGGATGACGACGGTCGAAGGAATAAAATATAAAGACCACGACGATCACAATAATCAGGAACAGATATTCCAAATAAGGAAAAGCTTTGATTCTTTTAGTCATAACGTAAATATAACACTTCGCCTGCTGTCGAAAACAGAATACCTGTCAACTGCGAATTTTGCGGGATCAACTACTAATTTACGTGTGTTTCCATGTAAATTGTCGATGACCTGGTCAAATAAGCCTTTCACCGAACTTATCGTCTCATTGCCCTTCCGGAAGTTTATCTTCGCCACCGAAAATATATTTCAAATATGAGATTGGGTGGAAAACAGGCAGGTATTACGATGACAAGAGATATTGGAATTTTTCTGATCAGGGTCGTTTTTGGATCTTCCATGCTGTTTGGGCACGGGTTGGCCAAATGGAATCAATTGTGGGGGAACGGCAAAGTGCAATTCGCAGAACCCCTGGGAGTCGACCCGGCTCTTGTTCTGGGACTGGCTGTATTGGCAGAAGTCGGCGGATCGATCCTGGTCATACTGGGTTTGCTGACCCGGCTGGCCCTGATACCACTCATTTCCACCATGGCGGTGGCTCTGTTTGTTGTACACGAAGGCGATGCCTTTTCATCGATGGAAAAGGCCATTCTTTATGGGGTAGCTTTCATCGGACTTTTGTTGACGGGCCCTGGAAAAATTTCACTCGACTATTTTTTGAATAATGAAAACTAATCGGATTACTCAAGACCTTATGCTTATTTCAAAACTAAACTTCATGAAATTACCATTCTTTGCCTTTTTGCTGACCATATCATTGCAGGTGTCACTGACAGCCCAAAACAATCCTATCAAAATAGAAGGGACTATCCTGGATATCACCAGCAATGAACCGATCCCCTACGCCACCATCATGGTCAACGACAAAGAGACCGGACAAATGCTAACCGGAACTTCCACCGAAGACGACGGTCGATTTGAAGTCGAAACCCCTACCGGGAATGTCACCCTGCTCATCAGTTTTATGGGCTACGAAACCATGACCATCACGGATCTCACGGTCGACAACGGCCGTGCCAGCCTGGGAAATATCTCACTGAAAACCAACAGCCAGGTCCTCGATGAAATCATGGTAATCGGTGAAAAATCAACGATGGAATTTGATCTGGATAAACGCGTTTTCAACGTGGGAAGCGATATCAGTAGTACCGGGGTGAGCGCCCTCGAAGTGCTCAACAAAGTCCCGTCGGTCAATGTAGATATTGAAGGTCAGATCCAACTGAGAGGAAATGGCGGTGTACAAATCCTCATCAACGGAAAACCGTCCGTACTCGCTGATGAAAGAACCAATGCGCTGGGAACCATTACTGCGGATATGATCGAAAGCATCGAGGTCATCACCAATCCATCTGCCCGGTACAATGCAGAAGGTACAGCCGGAATCCTCAACATCATCCTGAAAAAAGAAGAAAAAAGAGGTCTCAACGGCTCCATCTCAGCCAACACAGGATTACCAGACAATCACAGCATAGGTTTGAGTATGAACAAGCGGACCGATCATTTTAACCTTTTCACCCAATTGGGTGCAGGATACCGGTCTTTCCCCTATGATACCGAATCAGAAAATCACGATAAAATCAACAATACCACCTTATTAAATAATGGAACCGCATACCGCGATGAGTTTTTTTACAATTTCACCCTGGGCACGGATTATCATATCAACGAGTACAATATCATCACTCTGTCTGGAAATTTTGCGTACGAAATCGAGAACCAGCCTTCCAGGACCAATTACACTTTTCTGGACGCCAGTGGGGTGCCCGTGTCCACCTGGTACAGGGAGGAATCTACCGAGGCCAACAACCCCAAGTGGCAATACGATCTCCAATACAGCAAAGGATTCGCGGACAACGAAGACCACTTATTGCTGTTCAGCGCCATGGGGAGTTTCTTTGGTAAAGATCAATCTTCCAGGTTTTTCAATAATGTCCTGACGGGTCCCAATAACGATTTTGATCAAAGAACCGCCACCAATTTTCAACAAACTGATTATACGTTCAAACTGGATTATACCAATCCGATTTCCGATATTTTTACGATTGAAACCGGTGGTCAATACCTGATCAACGACGTAGGGAATGATTATTCAGTTTCCTCGTTCCAGGATAATGAATGGATCGAGGAACCGGCCCTGACCAACCTTTTTGAATACAACCAAAAGGTATTGGCTGCCTATGGAACCGGGGGGTATAAATGGGATAAATGGGGACTCAAACTCGGTCTGCGTCTGGAAAATACCGATCTCAGCACTCTGCTGACCAATACCAGTGAAGACAATTCCAAGAACTATACCGATTTTTTTCCATCCCTTCATACTTCTTATCAAATATCCGACCAGGTCTCTCTCCAGGCCGGATATACCAAGCGGATCTTCCGGCCCCGACTCTGGGATCTGAATCCTTTCTTCAATATCCGGGACAACTACAATATCCGGACAGGTAATCCCAATTTGCGACCGGAATATTCCGATTCGTATGAGTTGAGCAGCATTTTCAAACTTGGTAGAACTTCATTCAATGCCAGTCTGTTTCACCTGTATACCACCGACATGGTAGAACGCGTGACCACCTTCAGTGAAAATGTACAAACCACGATTCCACTAAACGTCGGCACAAATCATGCGACCGGTATTGAAATCAACGGAAAATATGTGCCAGCGGACTGGCTGACGTTTAATGGGGATTTCAACTGGAATCATTACAACCGCGAGGGGGATTATGAAAGCCAGTCATTCAATTTTACCGGCAACCGATGGTCTGGTCGGATTATGTCAAAATTCGGTTTGCCTGCCGGTTTTGACGTGGAAATTACCGGGGAATATCAATCTGGCTATAAAACCGTTCAATCTGAGGTTAGCGGATCTCCTTCTGTAGACCTGGGGATCAGAAAGAAAATAAAGAATGGAAAATTTGTGATCAACGCCGGGATCCGCAATCTGCTCGATAGCCAGGTCCGGGAATCGATCACGGACCAGCCGGGATACTACCTGTACAGCCGGGCTCAGAGACGCCGGTCTGCCACTTTGGGAATCAGCTATGGCTTTGGCAAAGGAGAAGCTATGACCTATTCCGGGGGTAGAAGAAGATAGAAAAAATTTAAGGGTCCGGATTAACTTTGCGATCGCTCCCATCATGGAGATATCTGTGGATACCGGAGCTGCTATATGCCGGTCTTTCTCGTCTCATTGGCCAGATGATTCGGCCAACCAAAAAAACAAGGGGATTTCTAACGCCAGGATGTATACTACCCGGGAATTTGGTGTCGATTTACAAGTCAGGATTGGAGATTTCCAATTATCTTTGCCTCGAAACGTGGATTAATGCTTCTGTGATAATTTAGTGGCATTTTTCCCTATCTAACATTCACTTGATGAAGGTACAGGCAACCCTGAAACGATATTTTTATCTGGTCCTGTTTCTTGGAATTGGAACATTCCTTCAGGGGCAGATCGTCAATGTGGAATCGTTGCGAAAGCAAACAGACACCACAGGCTTTGCAGGAGGCGGAGAATTCAACGGCACCTTTCTGGACAACGAAAAGGTCATCTACACCTTCCAGTTTATTCCCCACGTCCAGTACAAGTGGGAACGGGATTTGCTTCTGGTAGTGGCAGATTACAAGCTCACCAAATCCGATGACGTGTCTTTCGAAGATGCTGCTTTCCTGCATTTCCGGCACAATCGTGAATTTACCGATCTTTTCCGCTGGGAAACTTTTACACAGGTCCAGCACAACAAAGTGTCCAAACTCAACTATCGGTTTCTAGCGGGAAGCGGTCCCCGGCTAAAGTTGGTTGGAAATGATTTTCTCCGGGTATATCTGGGCGTCATTCCGATGTACCAGTTCGAGCAGATTGACAACGAGGAAAAGACCACCGAGTCGAATGTCCGACTCAGCAACTACTTGAGTTTTACGATCGAACTTAGTGAACAGGCCCAATTGTATTCAACCTCCTATTTTCAGCCCGTATTGGGCCATTTCAAGGACTATCGATTTTTTAATGAGCAAAAAATACAAGTGAATCTGATCGGAAATCTGGCTCTCACATTAAGTTCGGTGTATACCTGGGACAATAAAGCGCCAGAGGGCGCTCCACCCCGTACATTGCAGATTAAAACCGGTTTGTTATACAAATTTTGAGGTTGGAAATTCGGGCTGTATTAGCAGGATGCAATATCCGAATTCAATAAAATATTGATCTCCCAAAACAATACTACGGCTGTGTCAGTTTAAGAATCGTCATGAAGCTCAATGGGTTTGCACAGCTCAGAAGTCGGAAGCTCCAATGAAGGAACTGAACGTGTCTGACACTTAAGAATCAAAGAGATAATATTATATCGTTATAAACCAACCAACAACAACCAAAATGAAAATATTTCACCCTTTTTTCACCATCGGAACCGTAGGAATGATCGTATCTGCAGGTCTTCATATGTTTTTAGCGTGGGGTTTATCATTAACCGCCGTTCACGCCGCATTTTTTGTATTGTATCCGGTTTTTCTCACTTTTCTAATACTCGGTGTAGTCCTGACGATGAAGGATCAAAAGTCTCCGGTGTATGAAAAGGCACTCACTTCCAATAGTGAGAGAATATATCCAGGGGAATAATACACACCCTGATTTCAGGGAACCAAAATTCTTCATTCTCACCGGGAATCCCGAAGTAATTTTTCTGTGAAACTAATACTCCGTCCAAACAAAAATTTTAATTTCATTCGGGATCTTTATCCTGACGGAGTACTAACATACACGAGATGACGTCAAACAATCCAGATTTTGAAGTGATCATCATAGGCGGGAGTTACGCGGGGTTATCCGCTGCTATGGCTTTGGGACGGTCTTTGCGCAAAGTCCTGATCATCGACAGCAACCTTCCCTGTAACAGGCAGACCCCACATTCACACAATTTCCTGACCCAGGACGGTCACACACCCGGGGAAATTTCCACGATTGCCAGGCAACAAGTGGAAAAGTATAAAACCGTAAAGTTTCACCAGGGACTCGCAATCAAGGGGGCCAAAACAGCCCGAGGATTTGAAATAGTCACAGAAAAAAACGAAAAATTTATCGGTCAGAAATTGATCTTTGCCACGGGCATCACGGATATTATACCAGAAATAAAAGGGTTTGCAGAATGTTGGGGTATTTCCGTGATCCACTGTCCGTACTGTCACGGATATGAATTTCGCAATCAAAAAACAGCCATATTGGCCAACGGACCGAAAGCGTACCACCTCGCCTCGCTTGTTCACAATCTCACTGATAACCTCACCATTTTGTCCCCGGGAGAAGCTAATTTTAGTCCGGAACAGGTTGAAAAACTGGACAAAAACCGCATCAGAATCATTGAAAAGAACATCTCAGAATTTGAAAATGAAAATGGTCACCTGCTCTCCGTAGTTTTTGATGATCACACCAGGATGTCCGTCGATGCAGTGTACGCATCCATCCCTTTTGCACAACATTCGGATATTCCGGTTTCGCTTGGTTGCCTGCTTTCAGAGCACGGATACCTCCAGGTGGATCATCTTCAAAAGACTACCGTGCCGGATATTTACGCTTGCGGGGACAATTCAAATATGATGCGTTCCGTGGCAAATGCTGTGTATACTGGGAACTTAACAGGTGCAGTGGTCAACGCTGAATTGGCAGGGGAACAATTTTAATATAGGGCAAATCATACGTGGAATGGGATTCCATATGAATTCTCTTATTCTCCCGCTTTCAGTGGAACTTAGAACGGATACGATTCATTTCGGCTTGAATCCTGTCAATATGTTTCCCATCTGATTTCTCTTAAAATTATTGGAAAATATACGTGGTAAAACAATATAATTCTGTAATCTCACGGTATATTTAGGCGTATATATTCAGAAACTATGGCTAAAACAAATTATCAATCAATCGATGAATATCATGATGCATTCACGACTGATACACAAAAAAGAATGGAAGTTATTCGTGGATTAATTCATGAGGTGGCCCCAGAGGTACAGGAAGTAATTAGTTACCAAATTCCGGCATTCAAGATAGGTGGAAAGTTTTATTTGATATACTACTCCGCGTATTCGAAGCATCTTTCGCTTTCCAGTCCCTGGAGTGAAGAATTTCTATCCGAATTCGAACCGAAATTTAAAGGTATGAAATTTTCAAAATCAGCCATTCAATTTCCGCACGACAAACCACTTCCCCTCGACCTGATAAAGAGGATTCTTAAATTTCGTAAAACGGAATATGAGAAAGTAAAATCAAGTCTCAAAAACTGATAATTTGTACCTATCTGAACGGTTGGGAGGTGTCATCATCTGATGTATAAAACATGGAATCAGGTCACACAGTTCATTTTTTCATAGATGCGGAATCCCCATTATTTGTGTAAATTGGATTCGAATAGTTTTAACGGACCATTCGGAAGAATAACCTCCAAAATTTTCATTTTACATGGAAGATATCTTCAATACAATCCACGATATACTCAACTACACCCTATTTGAATTAGGAACTTTTAAGGTATCCATTTATTCGGTCATCATTCCCCTGCTTCTGTACCTGGTGGTTGTTTATCTGGCCAGGAAGGTCAAGAAAATACTCGCTACCAGGATGCTTTCCCGCAGCCAGATGTCCCCCGGCAGCATCCAGTCAACCGCTACCATAGTCCAGTATTTGATTATTGTGATCGCGGTCTATATCATTATTCAAAATATGGGAATCAATCTCAGTTCGCTGGGCACCTTGATCAGTGCCCTGAGCGTTGGGATTGGGTTTGGATTGCAAAATGTCGTCAACAATTTTATTTCAGGGATCATCATACTTTTCGAACAACCCATCAAAGAGGGTGACCGGATTGAGGTAGGAAATATTCTGGGAGACGTCAAAAAAATCGGCCTGAGGAGTACCCATATCCGGGATAATAACAACATTACCATCATCGTTCCCAACTCAAAATTTATTTCCGATAATGTAGTCAATTGGACCGTTTCTGAAAGACTGATCCGATTTAAGGTGCCTGTGACTATCGACAATGATACGGACATTGATCTGTTGGAAAAATTGCTCATAGAAGTAGGTAATGAAGAACCCGATGTACTGGAAAATCCACCACCCAGCGTAAGGCTGATGGCGTTTGGTGAAAATGGCATGGAAGTGGAACTCCGAGTTTGGAGTACGTCGCTTGTGAACAGGAAAGGCAAACTGACCAGTCAGATCAACCGGAGAATCTATTACAAATTTAAGGATCATAAAATATCGATCTCCTCCCCCAAAACAGACATTCGGATAATGAGTTATCCCCAGGAAGAAGAGGAGAATGAGAATGAGGTAATTTCAGGGTGAAAATCCTCGCTCCCGCTCTGATTTTCGCATCTTATTTTCTTATTTGGACAAATTTTTAATCATCGCATATAGAATCCGCGAAAGTTCGTCGGCATCATGAAACAATTTATCCCTTTGATTATCAGCGATTAACCCCTGATCACCGAGAATATCAACGATCGCCACACATTCAAAGACGGATGATCTTGCTGTTGTAAAATAATTCTTCCGGTCTGCTTTTGAAAATTTACCGGATCCTTCGGCTATATTCAGTGGTACACTAAAAGATGCCCGGCCTAATTGATTGGTCACGTAGTTATCCAATTTGTTCTCAATTATCAAAGCCTTACAAGCCAGATGAAATCGCTTGGCTTTTATATACACCTTTAGCTTTTGAAAATCAAACATCTTTGACTATTCTCAAATTAAAAGAGTGATAAACTGTGTGAGTATGAGATCATTGCAGAGCGAAATTCCTCACTCTTTATCTCATTTTAGTTTTCTCTCTCATTGGTCAATATAATTACATTTTCTGAAAATCCGAAATCTTTGACTGACCCATAATATCAGAGCGAGAATGAGAATGAGAATGAGGTAATTTCAGAGCGAAAATGAGAGTGACGAAGGAGTTGGTTTCAGAGCGAGAATGAGAGTGACGAGGGAGATGGTTTCAGAGCGAGAATGAGAATGAGAATGAGGTAATTTCAGAGCGAAAATCCTCGCTCCCGCTCTGATTTTCGCATCTTATTTTCTTATTTGGACAAAT